>PCAG01000001.1 GCA_002730475.1 Spirochaetales bacterium
CAGAGGTCGTTAGACTGGACGAGCCAGAACAAATTTTCGAATCTTATCAAAAATCCTATGAAAGAGAAGATAACAAATCTACTATACTTGTAGAGTGGGGAGATTATTATAACGAAAAATAAAGTAAAACAGTACCCGAAAGATTACACCGAGAGGACGCTAACCGAAGCTGTTAAAAAAAATTTAAACAGAAAGCGCCTCTCTATAGATTCAGTTGTAATGATCGACGGGGTTCCTATGTTTACTTGGTTAGAGTTAAACGTCAATGAGCTATGTAACAGAACATGCGTTTTTTGCCCGAGAAGCTCCACTTACCCTAATCAGAATATCCATATGGATATAGAAACAGCTAATAAAGTTGCTGTAGAGCTTCTCGAACTGGATTTTAAGGGAACTGTAAACATTAGCGGCACAGGCGAAAGTTTACTCACTAAACATTTAATTGATATAGTATTCGAATTTGGAAGCAGAGACATACCTATTGAAATAGTAACTAATGGAGACAAACTTAAAGAAGACTATATTAAAAGACTTTACCGTGCCGGGCTGTCACAAATAGTAGTCAGTATGTATGACGGGCCAGAACAAATAGATTACTTTAATGATTTATTCGCTAAATGCAATATAGATAAAAAACTGTACACCCTCAGAGACAGATGGTACGACGAAGACGCAGAGTACGGCTTGATATACACTAACAGAGCTGGATTTCTTGGGGACGACTTACCTTCTCCTGAAGACCGCTATTGCTACTACCCCAGTTACTCCATGTATATTGACTGGAATGGAGATGCTCTTTTGTGTTGTCAAGACATGTACAACAGAACTATAATATTAGGAAACATAAAAGATCAATCTTTGTTAGAAATTTGGAAAAGTAAAAAGCTGGACGAATACAGAAAGAAACTTTCCTCCGGAGACAGGGACGCTTCTCCATGCGATAATTGCAACGCGAACGGAATGGTCTTTGGGGCGAATCACGCCAAAGCATGGTAATCAGAAAAGCTTACGACTGTTATATTGAAGATGAATCAGGAAAGCGATTCATCGATACCTCTATGGGTTCAGGAGTGCAAATCATCGGGCACAATAACCCCTTAATAAGAAAAATTGGGAAACAAATATTAAACGGGACGGTATACACTATACCGAATGTTCATACAGAGTGCGTAAATTTTTATTTAAAGAAATATATTAATCCCGATCTCCATAGCGAGTATATTTTTTGTAACTCCGGGACTGAAGCCAACATGCGTGCCATCCGCCTCGCAAGAGCATATACTGGTCGAAATAAAATAGGCAAATTTCACGGGGGGTGGCACGGGGGATTAGACGGCTTTATTGAAAGCCGGGGTGTTCCCTCTTGCAGTGATGAGTTAGTAACTATTTTACCCTACAATGAAGACTCTTGCTTTGAAAAAATTAGTTCTGAATTAGCGGCGATTATTGTAGAGCCCACGCAAGGTTCTAATCCCCGTACCGACATAGGCCCTTTTTTGCAAAAAGTGCAGGAAGAATGCAAGAGAAAAGGCGTCCTTTTTATTCTGGACGAAGTGATGACGGGTTTTAGACTGTCTAAACGCGGAGGAGCTGGCGTTTTTAACCTTGTTCCTGACATTGTAACTTACGGGAAAGTTTTGGGCGGAGGTTTTCCGATAGGGGCAGTAGGAGCTGCTGAAGATATTATCTCGACTCAAAATGTATTTTATGGCGGCACCTTTTCCTCTAACCCACTAAGCATGTACGGTGCCAAGCTCATTCTCCAAACTATAACAGGAGAAGGAGGGGGCAAAAAGCATATTGACTACGGTAAACTCCAGTCTACTTCAGAATACTTTAGGAACGAACTTAATTCTTTTTTTAAGTCCGCCCACAAGCAGCTTAGAGTTATGGGGTGCGAATCATTAAACCGAATAATTTTTACGGATAAATTTATAAAAAACCGCAAAGAACGCGATACTTTAGAAAGTCAAAATCAAGAGAAATTTTATAATTCATTACAAAAAGAAGGTGTTTTTATCAACGGTAATGGCCTTATCCATTTGTCTATGTGTCACCTTGATGTAATAAACGATATAATTAACGCTATAAAAAGAACCTTCAAAAAAACGGAATTTTCCCCTCCAGAGACCTCTTCGATAGGATTTTCAAAAATACCATGAAAAATAAAGTAGATGTCAGCTTTTTAATGTCTTCCACAAAACACATCTAGTTAAAAAAATAAAATGATAAACGACAATCAAGAACACACACGAAAACATCCATTTAATTCTGATTACGTTTTCAAAGAGGTTTCTGGGGAATTACAGTTTGTTGGAGATTTTGAATCTCTCTATCGAAATAATGATGACCCTTGGAGCCAATCTTCTTACGAAGGAGAAATGGGAGCATATTATCTTCACTCTAGGAACAGGTTAACCAAAGAGCTAAAAAAAGAAAAAGTTGAATCTATCCTTGAGGTTGGGTGCGGGCTAGGTTTTTCAACGGATGCTATTAATAAGTCCACTAAAGCGCTCGAAATCGTAGGAATGGACATAAGCGATACAGCAATCAAGAAAGCTAGGAATATTTTTCCTAATTTTTCTTTTGTCCAAGGAGATATAACGTCGAATATTTTTTTAGATAAGAGGTTCGATGTCGTCATCATGAACCAAATACTATGGTATATTTTAAATTTTTTCCCAAAAGCTGTTTCGAATTGTCATTCTTTACTGAAAGAAGAAGGGAGGTTAATTTTTAGCCAAGCCTTCCTTATTGCAGAACAAAAATACGGAACGGATATTTGTAATGGGTTCCATGGTTTAAAATTGCTTTTGAATAGAAATAGTTTATTCAAACTAGAGTTTTCTGATTTAGATATCAACTCTCCCCTTATTCATAATGACGGAATAGTGAGTTTAAGAAAAATATGACGATAGAAGAAAAAATTGGCAATAGACCCGTTTTTGTTTTGGCTCAAGGCCCATCCCTAAACACTCTGGAAAAAAATATAGAGATATTTAGAGGCTTGGACTGTTGCTATATAGCCGTAAACAGATTTGACGCGATGGAGCCAATCCTTCATAAAATAAATAAAAAATTTGATATGGTTATAATGGCAGACTTGCAACACGTAAGCGCTGCTTCTGGCCAGATAAAAAAATTTTTACAGAGAGGAGATGACTCTATCTGGATATGCGGCAAGGATGGGTTAAATATTTCTCAGCTTGGATACTCTTCTGCGCCTAATAATGCATATTTAAACGACTCTGTTTTTGATAGTAATCCAGACTGCCCACAAACTTTGGCTGTTTTAATAGATGTTTTAATAAACGCTAACACAGCAAAGGTTTTTCTATTTGGTTGCGACGGCGGAGTGCACCAAGGGGAGGATTTCTACAACAGAGATACCGTAGCTTACTACAGTAATGCTAAAGAAATGGAAAAAGACAATGAAAGGCTTAATAATAATTTTTGGAACATTAGAGGAACAAGCACGGCAACTAAAATATATAACTGCTGCGAACACAGCAAACTTAACGCTTTTACAAAAATAAACCCACTCGAATTCAAAAAATACTTATAAAAAATGTTTAATATATCAGTAATAATTCCAAGCATAAATCCAGATCGCTGGAAAAACATATTTAATCAAGTTAAAAATTCTGTAGGTAGTTATAATTTTGATGTTATCTGTTCTGGCCCAAACTTACCCTTTGGCCTTGAAGAAGAAACAAGAAACGGTTCTTTTAAATATGTAGAAGATTATGGATGTCCCTCTAGAAGCTTTCAGAGGGCCGTAGAAAATAGCAAGGCTGAATATATATCTTTTATACCAGATGATTGCGCCTTGGATGAAGGAGCCCTTAATGAAGCTTTAAGTTTTATGGAGGGCAAGCCAAAGAACCATGGAATGATTTTAATGTACGACGAAGGCCCGGGGAATCAATCTAAAAATCGTGATTATTGGACTTCCGGCTTCCACGCTCCAGACTTGGATCAAAATGGGATTAACCCTAACTGGTTAATAGCTCCTTGTTTCATGTATAATAGAGAATATTTTGTAGAAGTGGGCGGTTTGGATTGCAGTTACGAACATGTAAATATGAACGGTCATGGCTTAGCTTATTTCACACAGGCGAACGGAGGCCAGCTTCATTATTCTCCAAGAAGAATATTTAAATGTAGCCACGAGCCTAAGACATATGAAAATGTCTTACTGCAAGCTCATCTGAAAAATGATCGTCCAAAATTTATTGAATTTTGGAGCCAGCAAGACGCTGTCCAAAAATACAACGTAAAGTTTAACAACTGGAAAGACCAAGAAGAAAAATGGAGTAGAAGGCATGGGCAAAGTTAAGCAGTGAGCGAAGCTATAATACAACAATGGGGCGGCAAAGAAAAAGTTCTGTTATGCTTTGAGAAATACTGTGCCCTTAACCCTGATCTGAATTTAACATCAAATTACGATCACTTTCTAGCCAGCTTCTCTCAATCAAAACCAGAGTATATTTTTCACACTATCCACCAAGACGAGTGCGATTTAGTTTACAAAAAACACATAGACGAAATACTTCCAGAATATTGCGAGAAGTGGGCAATTAACAAAATAATGTTTATCCTACTTGGAGAAGCTTCATGTAACCCATCAATACCCACCTATAACAAATTAGCTTCAATGGGTATATCTTTATGTTTTCATTGGCCAGATACTAGTCCCGGCTGGGCTATTGACACTATGTATTCCCTAGAGCAGTTAGCCGACTTACATGTCTCTTGGGATGTCCCTAAATCTGATTTTCATTCAAGCCTTCCAAAACTTAGCAACCACATATCTCTCTGGCCTCCTCGAGATAGAAATCTTTACGTATTCAAAAACTACAAGGACAAAAACAAAAAAGTAACCTTTTACGGCAGACCTTTTCTTGAAAGAGCGAAATACTTGCAGTACATAAAGTTAAAGTTAAAAGATTTTCATTTTGGCGGAGGACAAAGAGAAGAGAACCTTTCCGCTCAAGATTACGCCGATTCCGTAGCCGACAGTAAAATTGTACTGAATTTTCCCGCTCATGGCTTTGGGTTTTCTCAGTTGAAAGGTAGGGTTGTAGAAGCTATGGCTTGCGGCTCGCTAATGCTAGAGCTAGAAAACGACTCTACTCCAACTTTTTTTGAAGCTGGTAAAGATTATATATCTTGTTCCTCTGTAGACGATATGATAACTAAAGCTGCTTATTATCTCAACAATGAAGAAGAAGCTGAAAAAATTGCCCTGAGCGGATATAACAAGTATATAAAAAATTATACAGGTCAACACTATTGGGATTTAGTATTTGAAAATCTATGAAGCATTTACTCTTTGCGACAGATAAGTGGTGTGACGGCAAGCCCCTACTTTCTTTTACTAACGCCTTTCACAACGCCTTTAATTCTTTCAGTAGGAGCATAGATGATTGGACTTTTAACACTCTTCATTTAGACGAGGCCGGAATAGTATATAAAAAAGATATAAACAATGTTTTAGTAGATTACTGCAAAGAGTACTCCCCCTCTTTAGTCGTATTTTCATTACTTAACGGTGCTACTTTCAACCCCTCAATTACTACTTACAAAAAACTTAGAGAATTAGGAGTAAAAACTTGTATATTTTGGCCTGACACCGGGCCAACTTGGGGCATGCAGACTATAGCAGAAATTGCGGATTCCGTAGATTTACATGTTTCTTGGGACTGTCCAACCAGTTGGCACGAAGCCTTTAAGCCTAGTAGGCCAAGAGAACCCAATCATATAGACCTCTGGACCCCCGAAGACGAATCCCTTTTTTATCCAACTGATAAAAAACACATAGACGTTTCGTTTTTAGGTAGCGTTGATAAATACAGAGACAGAACGAGCTTACTTCCTCTCCTAAAATCAGAATTCCCCGACATTGTGATGAGCGGCGGACAAAGAACCTCCAAGCTAACCCCTAGCAAATACGCCGCTATAGTCAGAGACAGTAAGATAGGAATAAATTTTCCAATGAGCCAGACAGGAGTTTTTTGCCAAGCTAAAGGCAGAATCTTTGAGTACACATCTTGCAATTCTCTTTTGATCGACTGGGACAACCCAAGCACTAAAAGGTTCTTCGACCCAGAGAAAGAATACATTTCTGTAAAAAGCCATGAAGAATTAGTTGAAAAAATAAAATTTTACCTTAGCAACGAGAAAGAGAGAGCTGAAATAGCTTGGAACGGATTCAAAAAATTCAGAGAAAATTGGACCGCCGAGATCTTTTGGAAGACTTTGCTTAAAAAATTAAATTTATGAAGCTTCATTTAGGGTGTTTTTATAAGAAAATTCACGGGTTTACTAACGTAGACATAAGAGAAGATGTAGAGCCGGACTTAATCGACGACGTATTTAAGTTGGAGAAAGTGGATAGAGAAAGTGTCGATTTGATATATGCTTGTCACGTTTTGGAGCATGCACGAAGACAAGAATCAAAAGATGCGATAAAAAGATGGTATGAAGTTTTAAAAACAGGAGGAACCCTTAGGGTTTCCGTACCAGATCTTCAGGCAGTTTTCGAGCATTATATCTGCCATAAAGACCTTAAAGCACTAGAGAGCTTTATTTACGGATCGCAAAAACACCCCTATGACTTTCACTATACCGGCTGGGACTTTAGCTTAATCGAGAAAGACTTGAAAGAAGCAGGGTTTTCTTCCGTAAAAAGATATGACTGGAGAGACACTGAGCATTTTTACATAGATGATTACAGTCAGGCTTATCTACCAAAAATATCTTATACAAGCAGGGAAAAAAGGGGTATAATAGAAGGAAAGTTAATGAGCTTGAACGTAGAGGCGGTTAAGTAATGAAAAAAGTATTAGTAACAGGTGGCGGCGGATTAGTAGGTAGCTCGATAGAGAGGCTTTCTAAATATTATGATTATGATTTTATCTTTTCCTCAAGAAAAGACGGAGACCTTTGCGTAGAAAGAGATGTAAAAAATTTACTTTTCAAATACAAGCCAAATTACGTTATTCACACAGCCGCAAAAGTCGGAGGAATAGCGGGAAATCTTGCGGCTCAAGCAGACTATTTCTACCAAAACCTGTTGATGAACGCATACATGATTCATCATTCGGCAGTGAATAACGTCGAAAAGCTTTTTGCTTTTACTTCTGTTTGTGTTTTTCCAGATGGGAAAGAGATGGAGGAAAGTAATATGCACACTGGCCCACCTTTTGAAGCGAACTTTGCATACGCCCATGCAAAAAGAATGGTAGATGTGCAGATAAGAGCCTACAAAGACCAGTACAAAGTAAACAATTATTGCTCCATCATTCCCGGAAATATTTTTGGAGAAAATGATTTGTTTGACTTAGCTTCCGGCCACGTAATCCCCTCCCTTATTCATAAGATGTACAAAGCTAAACACGAGGGTGAGGATTTCGTTGTTTGGGGTGACGGTTCGGCTATTAGAGAGTTTTTGTACGTGGACGACATCTCTAGAATTATCCTAGAGCTTTTAGGGGAAGAAGATGTCCCCGAGAGACTTTTGATCTCAGGAGAAACTCAGTACAGCATTAAAGAGATAGCTGAAACCCTTAAAGAAGTTGCCGAATACCCAAGAGAAGTCATTTATGATACTTCCAAACCCAAAGGTCAAGCCTCTAGAAAGTCAAACTTGACATTACTTAGAAGCCTATTTCCAGACTTTGAGTTCACCAATTTAAAAGACTCTTTGGCAAAATCTTACCTATGGTTTGAAAACAATTACCCCAACGTTAGGTTATAAAAACANATGGATAAAGTATTAGTAGTTTTTAANACCTGCGGAATNTCAGGAAGAGAAAACGTNGGNCACTACGTTGAAGCNNTTAAAGGGATAGNGGATCAAAAATTCGAAGGGNACCAAGTAGCTCTGTCTAGCTGCAAGAACTCTCCAGACGCNATACAANANCTNAGGCAAAACCTCGGGAATAGTATAACGTACAACTTAATAGACGACGCCGTACCAGTCCAAGTCTCCTNTAATCANACCGTTAGAAAAAATGTAGATTATTTCGGGGAATTCGAAACNTATCTTTACATAGACTCTGGANTGACGTTTTCTCATAACTCCGTTCTAGATGAAAACGTTATATCCAAGCTTTACTCTCTTCATAAAGAGAAAAATTGTGCTATGACCTCAGGCAGGGTCGATCGTGATTCAGGCATAGAGCGCTGGATAGGAATCGACCACCCTGACGAAATGACAAAAGAGAACCGAGACCAGTACAAGGAACTGAGCGAACATATTAAAGTCCCTATCGGAAAAACCTTGAATCTGCATATTCAGCTTTTTGATAATTCAGTCTATAAATTTTACGACAGAAGATTAATGCCTGATATTTTTGCATCTTTTTGCAGTGAGTCAATTTTCTCATACATGTGTGCCTCTTTAGATAAAAATTTTTATATCAGTAAAGACGTTTTTCTGCCTCATGAAACCAGTATGGACATGGCTTGCAGTGGGTTTCGTCCAGAGTGGGCAAAACAGAAAAGCGGTATAGAAAATTGGCAACACACGTTTATGCTTCCTTATCCCGAAACTATAAATAATATTTTAAAAGACCCTGAAATGTGGAGCTCTGGCTGCGGATATGAAATCTTGGAAAACGTAGCCGCTCACAACCCAGACAGTTATGACGAAAACGATAAATGTAAAAACCCAGAAAGACTAGGAAAGTTTATACTGGATAATTTTTATTTAAAAAAAGAGGTTTTCGACTACGATAAACTGTCTAGTAATTTTTTAACTTTTTAAATATTTCATAAATATGTAAAATGAAAAAAGTTTTAGTCATAGGCGATAGTTGCCAAGATGTATTTTGCTACTGCAATTGTAATAGGCTTGCCCCAGAGGCGCCCGTTCCAGTCTTAGATTATAATCACGAGCAAAAAAACCCGGGCATGGCTTACAACGTTTACGAAAACGTCAGGTCCCTAAACCACGTCTGCTTGCATCTCAGCTCTAAAAAAGGTAACTCTCTATGCGTAAATACAGAGTGCGATATTGAAACGAACCCAAACTGGAGAGAGATTACTAAAACTAGATTAGTAGACGCTAAAACTAATCAAATGTTCCTTCGCCTCGACAGCTCTATTAAGTTCGACAGAATCAAGCTAGGAGCAATAAGGTTTAACGAATACGATGCCGTCATAATCTCCGATTACGACAAAGGGTTTATTCTAAAAGAAGATATCGAAGCTATATCAAGACTTCATGATCTAACGTTTTTAGATACGAAAAAAGTTATAGGAAATTGGGCAGAAAAAATAACTTTTATAAAAATAAACGAATCTGAATACGAAAAATCAAAAAGAATATTCAAAAAAGATAACTTTAAGAACAAACTTATCAAAACTCTTGGATCGCAGGGATGCGAGTATAAAAATGAAACTTACCCAGTCCCAGAAGTAGAAGTAAAAGACCTTTCCGGAGCCGGAGACACTTTTATGGCTGGCTTAGTTTTAAAATATATCCAAAACAAAGACATAGTTGACTCAATAAAATTCGCGAACCAATGCGCCACCAAAGCGGTTGGGCAAAAAGGCGTAGTATCTCTCTCTAAAATCAAAGCTTTTTACTGGTGACGAAATTAAAGTTTTTAAAGAAGCTCGAAGGCAAGTCTAAAGTAACCATAGGTTGCGGAGCCTTGATTATAAAAGGATACAGGGACTTTTACGGGATTAAGCCCGCTACCGCTACCCAGTTCAAAACATCCTATCTCAAAGAAAGATCTGTACCGATAGAAGACCAAGAGGTCCTCCTAGAGCTTAGGGCTGATTGTAACAAATGGTGTGTTCCGGGAGGGAGGATGGATCCGGGCGAGACAATAGAAGAGTGCGTAAAGAGAGAAGTTAAAGAAGAAACTAATATTGACGTGATTCTTGACGATTTGTTTTGTATTTACTCTGACCCAAAAATCGGGACGCTCCGCCACTACACCGAAGACGACTTCTCTCAGCATATGATAGATATTTTTTTGATAGGCCTGCCTATAAGCCATAAAATAATAAAGAGCGAAGAAAGCCTAGATGTCAAATATTTTAAATTTAAAAACGTACCAGATAACCTAGTGCCTTCTGTATCCAGAGCAATTAAAGACTACCGTGGTCCCCACTATCAAATAAAGAAAAAAGCCATTTTAAGATGAAAAAAGTATTAATTACAGGAATCCTCGGCCAAGACGGATCTAACATGGCAGAGCTCCTTCTCGAGTTAAACAGCGTTAGCAGAGTAAGGGAGATGAGCAGTAACAGTAAAGTTTACGGCATGATGCGCCGATCCGGCTCGCCTAACTACACCAACATTAAAAATTTCAGAGACAACCAAGACTTTGAACTTGTCGACGGGGACCTCTCTGATAGCGCCAGTATTGACAACTTAGTTAAAGAAATACAGCCTGATTTTCTCATTAACTTTGGAGCCAATTCTTTCGTCGCTGACAG
>PCAG01000002.1 GCA_002730475.1 Spirochaetales bacterium
GCCGCCCCTCGAAGTCTTCGCAAATAGGGGGGTTTTCTCCTTGCCGAACCCTGTCGATAATATCATCCATTGGATAAATCTGACCGCACTGTAAACATGAGGCCCTCCTGATAGATCCATGTAGTTCGTGAACAATGGAGCTCCCGGCTTCCAAATGGAGCCCATCAACATTTTGAGTTACAACGCCTTTTATTAGATCCTCTTTTTCTAGCTTTGCCAAAAGAGTGTGGGCCTCATTGGGCCTTGCAGATGCTCTAATTGGGTACATTTCAAGAGCATAGTTGTAGTACTGGGTTGGATCCCTTAAAAACCCTGGTATTGACACTATAGAGGAATCGTATTTGTCCCACAGCCCAGACCCCGGAGTTCGATAGTCAGGTATCCCCGAATCAGTACTAATGCCAGCGCCAGAAAAAGCAATAGCATTTTTGTGACGCAGAAGCATGTCGGCAAGTTGTTTAACTTGTTGCTCTAAACTCATTTGGAAACACTTGGGAGGGCTTTAAGAAAAACCCTCCCAAAAAGAAAAACTTTAACCGTTTTCGTCAGTTCTTGTTGGTAGCCCCATTAATTCAGAAGCCTCATTGATATCTTTCAGTCTTTCTGCTGAAAGAGTAGATTCTGGCCTTAAAACACCAAGCTTTGTTAGCTCAGCGTTTGTTGCGGCATCTTCGTTAGCTGGTGTACCAAACTTTTCTGCGTAGACAATATCCCCGTAAGTTCGTCTTGGTCTCATTCCCATAGACTCAACAGTTTCTGCAGGATAGCCAAGAGCCATCGCCCATACAAATTGTGCAGTTTCTGGGAAGCCTAAAAGCTCACCAATCTTAGGTGGAACCCCCGCGTAAGCACAACAGCCTAACCCAAGAGCTGTGGCCATCAGCTGAGCTGACGCCATTGCCATACCAGTTTCACAACTAAGCAAATAGCTGACAACTGGTTCAGGAAATGTTGTAAGCCTTGGTAGTGTTGAATTTTCTATGTTGTCCAAACTCCAACCATGGCTTGGATTGATGCCGCCAACTTTAAAAAGTCTTGGGAGCATCTCTGGAAGACCGTCGTACCACCATTTTCTGTCCAAAGCAAAAACTAGACTTACCGGCGCCATTTTAGCCATAGGGATGTTAAAATTGGACACTATTTGAGTAAAAGCATCCTTCGTCTCTTGCTTCTTAACAATAGTAATTGTTACAGCATTGGCGTTTCCCATATGTGAAGCAGTTCTGGCGGCCTGACAAATAGCCTGTATTTTTTCGTCTTCTACAGGTTTATTGGGGTCATAAAACCTACATGAACGTCTTGAACCTAGAACGTCCATAAAATCTCTTCCTTGATAATCTAAACCCATCTTATACCTCCTTATGCAATTAATATTCTAGAAAAGAAAAACTTTCTACTCTATAGTACAGAATTTAGCATTTTTTTGCAATAACTTTAATAGTTTGGTGCATCTCGCAAAATAAACCTAAAATTGTTTCTCTAAAGAATCATGCAAGCAATCTGAAGCCCTAATTGTTTCTGCTAAAGCTTTAAATAGGCGCTAGAAACCAGTCGGTACAACCGCAATGTCGCTTTTGTCAGGATGGTTAATTGTGAGAACGGGGCAAAATTCTTAGTTGTATTATTTAATGGCTCTGAATTTATAAGAATAGATGTCACTGCCGTCTTTTGCCTTTCTAACAATTCCTACTATCGTCTCAACTTCCATTTCTAGTTTTAAATCATTTTCTAGGTCATCGGCCTCTATCTGAGCCATGACTCGTACTTCCTGCTCGGGAAAATCAATAAGGCCTAAGCCAAAAGGCACTGGAAAATCTGGAAGGCTTCTTCGTACGATAGTAAAAGAATGTAAAACTCCTCTTCTTGGAAGAAGTGTCTGTTCAACATCATCTTTGAAGCTGACTGGATCGGCTAAGTACGGAGGGAAGGTCCAGTTCCCGGATGATTTAGACCTACCTGCCACTAGCCTTGGTTCAGGATCTTCGGTAAAAAAATCTGGATGTAGAACTTTTCTCTCTTCAGATTCGCTCATAACAATCTCCTAGTGTGAATATAATTTTATTTACCCAATATGCTTACGACGCAAGTAATTCCGTCCATAGCAGGCTGGGCACCTCCCATGGTCTCGATTAGCCCAACTTTAGGGTCAGGCACTTGGTACCCCGTTGCCTCTCCCCTGAGCTGATTAACTATTTCAACCGTTTGCAAAATCCCAGTTGCTCCAACAGGGTGTCCTCTAGACAAAAGCCCTCCACTTGGGTTAACTGCAATATCACCATCGTAATTAGATTTTTCTTCTTCTATAAGTTTTGACCCTTCACCTTTGCTAACAAAACCTAATGCTTCTGCGACTATAATCTCGGCAATCGCAAAGGCGTCATGTATTTCTGCAATGTCCATATCTTCAGGCCCAAGACCAGCTTGTTCATAGGCCATAGCCGAAGTTCTTTGCACGTTTTCCGAAGGGTCACACGTTAAACCGGTGGCTGACGAATAACCTCCTGATTGAGCAGCAATTCCAAGGACCTTGATGGGCATTCTGTTTTTGTCTCGTTTAATTTTCTTTAGCATATCACCAGAGACTAAAACAGCAGCCGCCGAAGAGTCTCCCACGGGGCAACACATGCTTCGTGTTAAAGGGTCAGCTATCATAGGATCGCCCATTACCGCCTCAACTGTGGTTTCTTTTCTAAATTGTGCTATGGGATTTCGAGAGGCATGTTTTCTACTTTTTACAACCACCTTTGCTAAAGTCTCGGCCGAAATTCCATACTCGTCCATATATCTTTTTGCCCTCATTGCATACAACCCTGGCATGCTCATCCCTAAAGCCACTTCAATGTCGTCTTCTTCTAGTGGTAAGGGTCCCCCCGACATAATCTTGCTTAAATTCTCCACGCCCCAGGCTAAAGCAAGGTCGTTTTGTCCGTAAGCTATAGTTCTCCAGGCTTCCCAAAACGATAAAGTTCCACTTCCACAGGCTCCTTCAATGTTAATAACTGGCTGACCAACCAGGCCAAGGTCTTTCAACGTTCTTTGTCCTACCCCCATGCCCTGATAAACGTGGCCACAGAATCCTATTTCAATATCTCTTGGATATATCCCAGCATCTGTGATTGCCGCCCATATCGCTTCTCTTCCGAGAACATGGGCTGGTTTTGCAGGGAACTTGCCACACGGGTGTTGTCCTACTCCGATAATATAAACATCTCTTAAATCAGCCATTTTCATCGCCCCCTTTACGTATTAGTTATAATAAAGCCAGAAGAAAAATTGTAAATTGAAAAACTTAAAAAGGCAAACAACCCTCTCTAGTCCCAACCAAGTGCCTCATTTAATGCATTTTTGATAACAGGGAAAATTTTCTGTGTTCTGGTAGGCCTAATTAGGTTGTCGACATTGACAACCTCGATGATACCTTTTGCCGCATTTGTAATAAATATAGCCTCGGGGAATAGAATGGACCCAAGCTCATAATCCCCCTCCACTATCTTTATTCCTTTTTTATTACATGTTTCAATTACCAGGCCTCTTGTTATTCCCGGAAGTATTTCGCAAGACAAAGACGGGGTAAATATACTTGAGCCTTTTATCCAAAATATATTTCCCGAGGTAGTTTCCAAGACTAAGTCCTTATGGTCAAGAAACAGGGCATCGTCAAAGCCTTTTTCTATTGCTTTTTTCCTCTCAATTATAGAGCTAAGATAATTGGTTGTTTTGTGTTTGGCTAAAACATGGGAGTTGCTTTTTCTTGTTTGTGCTATAGTTAATGAAATTTCATCATTATTTGAGTCGTTTTCTTTTATTGAAACCACGACCACGACTCCATCTGATTTCCCAAAATAAAATCCCTCGCCCGAGCTCAGCAAAACGACTTTCACCGTTAAGTCCTTAATCTTGTGTTGTTTGACAAAGTTTTCGATTAAGCTTTGTATGTGCGCATCTCCCGGATATTCAAGGGAAAGGAAGCTCGCTGAATGCCGGAGACGTTCAAGGTGTTTATCAAAAAAAACTGGTAATTTGTTTTTGTATCTAAAAGTTTCAAACACACCTTCGCCAAACAGCACGGACCTGTTTATATTGGCTACGCCTACCGGTTCTTGGTCAAAATAAATCGATTCTTTCATTGTTTTTGTAACGCTGTTTTAAATGCCCTCGCTTTTAGTATAGTCTCGGAATTTTCCTTCTTTGGAACGGAATCCCAAACAATTCCTGCGCCAGCAAAGAACTTTGAATTCTTTTTCTCAATTTTAGAAATCCTTATGCCTACAGAAAAACAGAAATCACCATTGGGCTCAAAAATTCCAATGGCCCCACAATACGGTCCTCTGTAATGTTTTTCTATTTTTTTAATAATCTCAAGCGCCCTAGACTTTGGAGCCCCGGTTACCGACCCTGGAGGCATAACAGATGTAAAGATTTTTTCATTGCCAATAGAGCTTTTCAGGGTTCCTTCTATTTCTGATTCTAGTTGATACAGGGTTGAATATCTTTTTTTTCTGAATAATTTTTTTGATACCACAGACCCGGTCTTACAAATCCTTGATAAGTCGTTCCTCATTAAATCTACTATCATTAAATTTTCCGCGAGCTCTTTTTTGTCATAGTTAATTTTTCCTCCATCCTTAAGGGTGGAAGAGGAGGTTCCTTTTATGGGCTTCGTTCTTATTTTGTTTGAGAATTTTTCCATAAAGAGCTCCATCGATCCGCTTATTATCGTATGATCTGGAAACTCTAGATAGGAGGCGTAGTCTACTGGTTGTTGGGAATAATATTTTGTAAATAGCCTATAAGGGTTGTTGGGCGTATTAAAGCTGAATTCTCGAGTTAGATTTATTTGATAAATGTCTCCTTCTTCGATGTATTTCCTGGCCTTAACGACCCCACTTAGGAATTTTTCGTCAGACTGAATTTTATCCAATGTGGCTCGCTTATTTAAAGCGCCTGGGTTAGAAATTTTCTTTCCCAGTGTTTTTTTGTCGTAAATATTAAAAATAGCTTTATAGTGGGGTTTTTTAATTTTTGTTTCTAAGAATTCAAAAGAGAAATATCCACACAAATAATGGCCCTTTTTTAGAATATCGTCCAGTGCTTTTACGAAAGATTTTTTTTTGATTAATCTTTTCTTGTTTTTATAGAAAAGTTCTATCCCATCTTCGTTTTCATAGATGCACCCAATAGGATTAGAAAATTTTATGTCAAATCTTTTGGTCTTTTTAAGTTTCCAACTTGCGTTTCTAGACTTCAGATGTGTTGTCATCGCTTCCTGGTTCAGATGAATCTGTAGTAAGTTTTTCAAAGTTGGAGTTCTTAACCGGCAAATCAATGGAGTCTTTCAGTAGCTCTGCAACATCTTTAATTTTAACTGTCTCGTTCCCATAATATTTTGCAGCATCTTCGAACATCGTACTGCAGAAGGGGCAAGCAGCTGCAACCGTCTCTACTCCGTGATTTTGAATTTCATCGAAGCGGTTCCAATTCACCCTCGGGGCTTCTTCCTCCATCCAGACCTTTCCTCCGCCCGCTCCACAACAAAAGCTCTTCTCTCTGCTCCTGTCTAACTCTTTTATTTCTAACCCTGGGATTGCGGTTAGAATCTCTCTCGGCTCATCAAAAATTTTATTGTGTCTGGCCAGATAACAAGGGTCATGGTAAGTAATTTCCTCGTTGATATTTTTTGTGGGAGACAACTTCCCTTGCTTCACTAAATCGTTTAAAAATTCTGAATGACTCACGACCTCGACCTCCGAACCGAAGTCCGGGTACTCGTTCTTAAGCGTATTAAAGCAATGTGGACAATTAGCTATAACCTTTTTTACATTAAAGGCTTTCATGCTCTCCACGTTGGTCGTGGCCAGTTCTTGATACAGGGCCTCCTCTCCGAGTCGTCTAGCCGGATCCCCCGTGCAGGTTTCGTTAGGGCCCATAATTGCGAAACTAACTCCCGCCTTTTTTAGCAGTTGTACAATTGCTGAGGCGACTTCTTGACCTCTCGGATCGTACGCACCAAAGCAGCCCGTCCAAAAAATTACATCAAAATCTTGAGCATCGTTCCCTGCCCCGTTTCCAAGAATTGGGACCTCTTCCTCTTTAGCCCAAGGGGCTCTATCGGTTGACTCAAAACCCCAAGGATTTCCATGGCTTTGCAGTTTTTGAAGGGTTCGTACCGCCGCACCAGTCAGTTTTCCCTCCATGGTAAGATAGCGTCTCATGTCAAGAATTTTACCCATTTGGTCAATCAGGAGTGGGCAGACCTCAACGCAGGCGCTACATGTTGTACAAGCATAAAGCTCTTCCGCTGTTACCCAGCCTTCGTCGACCAAATAGTCGGTTTTCATCTCTTCCTTGCCCGCGTTTTCAGAAGCAAAATGTCTTATTTTAATTACAATATCCCTTGGTGATAGTGATTTTTCGGTCCCCCAAGCCGGGCAGTTGTCGGTGCACCTACCACACTCAGTGCAGGTATAAGCGTCCAACACGTCTTTCCAACTAAAGTCCTCAAATTTTCCAGAGCCGAAGTGTTCTATGTCGTCAGGAACATTTTCAAAATCTAGTTTAGTCATTTTTCCTCTAGGCTCTAGGTTTTGGAAAAAAATATTTGGTACAACGGTAAGAACGTGGCTGTGTTTTGAATAAGGCAAATAGTTTAAAAATGCAAGCAGCAGACAAATATGGAACCACCAAAAAAATTCTGAAGTAAATACCGTGGTCGTTACATTTACGTTTGAAAGAAAAAACGAAGCCCAAAGAGAGGAGACCGGGAGCCAAAACTGTGGCTCTAGCCCTAGTGCAATTTTTGATGCCCTAAACCCAAAATCAGACACCATAAGACCAAAAATAAGCCCCAAAATTACCACCGCGTCAATGCTGTTAACCTCTCGTCGTTTACCACTTGGAATAACAGTCCTATTAAGAACACCCATAACAAGTGCAACAATTACTAAAGACTGAACAACGTCTAATATTAGTAGAAAAACTCCCTGCGCGTTGCCCTCTAAAAAGCCAAACATCTCAAACCCGGGCACAAATCCTAGAATTAGCAGCTCTAGGGACCCGACCGTGATTATCACAAACCCCCAAAAAAGCATAAAGTGCTCAATTCCAGCCCATGTATAGTTTTTTAAAATTCTTTTTTGTCCAAATACGTAAATTAAAATCCCTTTTGCGCGTTCCAAAATACGGTCCGTCCTAAAAGAAGGCCTTTTAGCAGAAAACATTATTTTTAAAAAACCAAGCACGTTGCGCAACAAAAACACAATCGCAAAAATAATCAAAAAGGATAAGATTGTTGCTTTCATTAAAGTCTCAATTGCCAGAATTAGACCGGTCAGGCTAGTGATAATAGTAATTTGCTGTACTTAAAAATCAAGGCTTGCGTCGCTTGGGCCTTATTGCACTAATAGTTTTTGACTTGGTATTTTTACTTAGGGCAGTTTCTAGCTCGGTAAGATATTTTTTAAAAACCTTGATGTTTGTCAATAAATTGTTTTTGTTAGAAAGAAATATTTCTGACCAAAGGCTTTTTGAGCTTGATGATATTCTCGAATAGTCCTTATAGCTGTCACCACCATAATCGCGTACGGTTTTTGATGGCAAGTTTTGGGCCACTATTTTGTTTAGACCAAAAGACAATACGTGAGGAAAGTGGCTTAAATATGAAAAAGCTTTGTCGTGCTCTTTTGGGGAAACCGTAAAAACTTTACACCCAAGCTTTTTCCAAATCTGCCCCACCCTCTTTGGTGCTTTTTTTGATCCCACAGTCCCAGATACAAAGAAGGATCTCTCGTGGAAAAGGTTGGGGTCCGAGCTATCAAACCCGCTCTTTTCGGTGCCAGCAATAGGGTGTCCTCCAACGAAATTGACACCACTGGGCAAAGAGCTCTTCGCTTTTTTTAAAATTGCCTCTTTTGTGCTCCCCACATCCGTAATTATCGCGCCTCTTTTTAGCCCAAGCTTGGATAGGCGCATAAAAACTTGGGGTATTTGGTCCACATCAACACAAACAAAGACTATGTCGCTATCTTTCGTTATTTTACTGCTAAGAGAGTTAGCAAGCTCCATAAAGATTCGGGTTTTTTTGGCTTTTGCTAAAGTCGCTTTGTTTTTGTCTATGCCTATTATTCGTATTTGTTTTTTAAAAACTTTTTTAAGCGCCCGCGCCAAGGAGCCGCCTATGTGGCCCAGGCCAACAACAGTAAAAGTTAAAGGGGGGGGTTTTGATATCATTTATATAATCTCTTTTAGCGAGTTGATAAATATTTTATTTTCTTCCTCCGTTCCAATTGTAACTCTTAAATAGTTCTCTAATCCATAGTTGTCTACAGGTCTAGTTATTACACCTCGTTTCAGAAGCTCTTCGTAAATCGTCCTTCCTTTAAATTTGAATTCCAAAAGAAGAAAGTTCGCATATGAAGGATAAGACTTTATGGGGATTTTGTTCAGTTCTGATTTTAAATAAATCATGCCGCTTTGATTTAGGTCGACGCTTTTTCTCACATGCTTTTGATCGTTCAGCGCCTCAATGGCTGCTGCTTGCGCCAAAGAATTTACATTAAACGGCTCTCTGGAACGGTTTAAAAAATCGATAATTGTTTTGTTTCCTATTCCATAACCAATTCGCAACCCCGCTAGGCCGTATGCCTTAGAAAAGGTCTTTAGTATGACAAGGTTGCTATTTTCTCGAATCTCGTTCGACGAGACAAGGCGGTCTTCGGGCTTCATGTATTGATAATATGCTTCGTCAATTACAACTAAAATATTCTTTGGTACTTCCTGAATAAACTTCCTAAGATCAT
Source organism: Spirochaetales bacterium (assembly GCA_002730475.1). The sequence goes on from PCAG01000002.1 coordinate 8,796, forward strand.
TTGTAGGAATTTTTGTGCCGGTGGGATTGTTTGGATTTGCAATGAAAATTATCTTTGTACGGGCTGTGATTTTGCTCAAGATGTCGTCTAAATCGTGTGTCATTTCCGGCATTTTGCTTCTAACGATATTTGCCTGAGACAGGGTGGTCACTATCGGATAAACAATAAAACAGTATTCCCCCATAATTGCCTCATCCTCTCTCTCTAGGTAGGTGTGGGCTATAAGTTCAAGAACCTCGTTGGACCCGTTTCCAACTATTAGCTCGTTAGGCAAAACATTTTCATGAATAGATATCTGCCTCTTTAAGTAAAAACAGTTTCCATCCGGATAAAGGGCCACGTGGTTGGCAAGATTTTTGACCTTTTCTATTACTTTTTTTGAAGGGCCAAGGGGGTTTTCGTTGGAGGCAAGTTTCACAACCCGCTCAACTCCTAGTTCTCTCTGTAGTTCTTCGATGGGTTTTCCCGGGACATAAACGGGGAGTTTTTTTGTTTGAGTTGTTGGGCGAATCATAAACTAAAAAGCTCCGAGTATTTTAAAATAAGAAGTTGTTTTTTTAAGTTTTTCTATGCATTTTATAGCTTCTTTGTGTTTTCCGCGAACCACGAAATCTATGAAGAACAAGTAGTTCCACTGCAACTTCTTTGATGGCCGAGACTGTATTTTTGTTAGGTTTATTTTTGCGTTTCTGAAAGGTTGCAAACACTCATATAGGGCCCCCGGCTTGTGGTCTAAAGAAAAGGCGATGGAAACCTTGCTACACAAAGACAAGGGGGGACCATAAGGGGTTTTGGTGTTGTTTTTGGTTGTCTGTTTTTTTATTAAAATAAAAATTGTTGTGTTGTTTTTTTCGTCTTGTATGTTCTTTTTTAACAAATTCAGAGAATAAAGCTCGGCGCAACCGCTCGGCGCTATTGCTGCACTGTTTTTTTGTTTGGCCGCTATAACCGCCGCACCAGAGGTGCTGCCGGCCTCGACAATCTGTACAGCAGGAAGGTTTTTTTGTACCCACAGCCTACTTTGCGCCAAGGCTTGCGGGTGAGAATATAGTCTGCGTATTTTTTTTATATCTTTTTCTTTTGAAAGAAGACAGTGTTCTATGTTTTGAGAAACCTCGTCCCATATCAGAACACCTGTGTCTGTTAGCCTATCTAGTGTTTCGCCAATTGGGCCTTCTAATGAATTTTCTATTGGTACAACGCCAAAATCTGCCTCTTCTCTTTCCACTGAAACAAACACGTCAGAAATTGAATCTTGAGGTAAGAGGTTTTTTTGTTCACCAAAAATTCTAGTTGTTGCTTCGGCCGTATTGCTCCCGCTGGGACCAAGATATGAAATTCTTAGTGGTTGTTGAACCTCTCTACATGCAGAAAGTATGTTTTTGTATATTTTCTCCAGGCCCTTCGAGTCGATTGGGCCTTGGTTGGTGGATTTAAGTCTTTTTAGAATTTCTCGTTCTCTTTTTGGATCAAAAACCACATTACCCTTCAGCCTTGTTGTTTGTTGGGCAATTTTAGCTCTTTTTAGTAAAAGTTTAAGTATTTGGTCGTCTGTTGAATCTATATCTCTTCTGAGTTGAGCTAGTGTCTTTTTTTTGTGGTTTGTTTTTGGCATTTTTACACCCTCATTGGCATAACAATAGCCAGTTGTTTGTGTTTGTTGTTTTCGTTTGAATAAATACAGGCTGGGCTGATTTCGTCGTTGACACAAACAAAAACCTTTTCCTCGTTGAAAGCATTTAGGGCATCTATTAAATATTTAACATTAAACCCAACCTCTATGTTTTTCTCTGCCCCGGTGGTCTGTATTGTTTCTACTGTTTCTCCATCGTCCGAAATTGTCTTGATCTCAACCCCGTCTTTGTTTATAAACATTCTTGCTCCTTTTGTTTTTTCTGATAAAACCACAGACACCCTCTGGAGTGACTCAAGGAGTTGTTTTTTTTCTATCTCAAAAGTGTTTGAGAAGTTGTTTGGAATTACTCGTTTATACTCTGGGAACTCAACACCAACAAGCCTTGATAAAATCGATGTTTGCCCATTGTCGCATATAAAAAAACTTTTGGTGTAACCAATGGAGACGACCTCGGTATCTTTTATAAACCTTTTCAGCTCTTGGGCGGCTTTTTTTGGTAAAATAAAAGACCCACTTGTTGTGTTTTGAAACTCTTCTTCTGTTAAGCTCATCCTGTGCCCATCTGTTGTGACCAATTTAAGTTTGTTTTGTGTTGTCATGTCAAAAAAAACACCTGTTAAGTTTTTCTTTAAGTCGTCTGACCCAATAGAATGTAGGGTTTTTTGAAGTGCCCCCTCTAACAATGGGGTTTCTATTGTTATATATGAAAAATCTTCTGGTTTTGGTATTTCTGGAAAATCTTCAGTTGGCAGGGTTTTTATTTTTGTCTTACCGGTTGAATAGTCGATTTCGATTTGACTACTTTTGTTTGTTGATATTTTAATATCTTGGTCGGGTATTTTTTCGGTTATTTCAAGTATTTTTTTTGCTGGCAAACAAACACCGCCGTCTTCAAATATGGTGGCTGGGATAGATGTGTGTATTGAAGACTCTAGGTCTGTTGATGATAAATAAAGTCTGCCTTTTTCTGTTCTAAATAAAACATGAGATAAAACCACCATTTGGGATCTTGTATCAATAATTCCTTGGGTNTAAGANAGGTGTTTTAATAACAAATTNTTATCAACNGAAAACTTCATCTCTTCTTCTATTATATTATATTAATATATTAATTAAACAGTAGTAGTAGTAGTATGTGTGTTGATATGTTAACAANAAAANNCTTTCTANTAAAAACCTGCAAAAAAAACTAACANATATCAACAAAAATTAACAAAAAAACAAAAACCAACAAAAAAACTTAACACTATTCATCAATTTTTCCACCAGCTATCTTTCTAATTTTAGTTTGAATAATCCTAATTGGATTTTCTTGGGATGGATTTTTTGCCAACAAATCCTCAATGGTTGCAATTGAATGTAACACTGTTGAATGGTCCCTACCGCCAAATTTTCTACCAATTTCCAACAAAGAATCATCTGTAAAAACCCGAGAGAGATAAATTGCGACCTGCCTTGGCCTTACAACCCCACGAGTTCTTTTTTTAGAGCACATATCTTGTGTTGTTGTTCCATAAAAACCTGCAACCTCTTTTTGTATAAGCTCTACATTGACCAAATCAACAACCTTGTCAGAAGACAACCTTGTTGCAACATCAAGAACAAGTGTTTTGTTAATTGAAACGTTTAACATAGCAGCCTGTCCAACCACATTATTAAAAAACCCCTCCAGTTCTCTTATTGAACCACCAGATTTTTCAGCCACAACAAACAACACATCTGGCTCAATAATCAAACCTAGGCTTTTCGCTTTTGTTTGGAGAATCGCAACCCTGTGTTCTAGATCTGGGGGCAACACCTCAACAGAAAAACCCCACTCAAAGCGGCCAACAAGCCTTTCTTGGATTCCAGATAGTTGGTGAGGAGGCCTATCGCTTGTTAATACAATTTGTTTGTTTGAGTCATAAAGAGCGTTGAAGGTATGAAAAAACTCCTGCTGAGTCCCCTCCTTTCCCGAAATGAAATGTATATCATCAATCAATAAAACATCACAGTCAAAACGAAAAGACTCACGAAGTTCTTTTTGTTTTCCGGCCCTTATTGAGGAAATAACCCTATTAGTGAAGTGTTCAGCGCTAAGGGAGCAAATTTTAAAGTCCTTATTGTTGTCATAAATCATATTTCCCACGGCATTCAAAAGATGTGTTTTTCCTAATCCAGTTCTTCCATAGACGAAAAGGGGATTGTAAGATTGGCCCGGCTTCTCACCTACTCGCTCGGCCGCAATTGCTGCCAACGTGTTTGATGCACCCTTAATAAAACTCGAGAACGTTTGCTTTCCATTAAGATGCCCCTCTCTAACCCTTGTTAGGCCTCTTTGTTTGACCGGCTCTTTTTTAATTTTAATTTCCGGAACCAAGGAGGCGTCTCGGGACTCAACAACAACCTTTTTGGGTCCAACATCCTCCCGGGCTTCCTCGTCAAATACTTTTTGTAAGATATGGAGATAATGATTATTAATCCATTCGGCCGTCATCATGTCGGAAACAAAAAACTTAGCTTCGGTGTCATTTAGATCGACAAGCTTTAGAGTGTTAAAGAAATGCTTAATTCCAGGAAAGCTTTCCGCGATGTTGTCGATAATTATTGCCCCTAAAATGTTTTTATCTACTAGTTCAATATTGCCATCTTCTTGTTCTATGCTGAGCTGTTTTTCGCTAATGACTTTGGACATGTGCCCCCCTTTTGTGCTTGTCCACATTTTGTGGACAAATGTGGATAAAATTGTTAATAATCTAAGGCAGTTACCATCCCGCCGAAACGACCTTCCTTAGACAATTGATAGTATCAAACAATTAACATTCCGTCCAGAAATATTTGTAGAAAAAATTTTTTTTCTAATAGTAAGAACAAATTAAAATGAAAAAATTTTTCTATACAAAAAAAAGCAAATCCTATGCCAACAAAGAGGACAAGAAACTTTCTATTTCCTTACCGAGAGTTTTTTGACTAGACTTGTTAACCACAAGTTTGCAGTTAACTTCTTGAACTATATCTACAATTTTTAAATTGTTTTTTTTAATCGTCTCGCCAGTTTCGGTAATGTCAACAATCGCATCTGCCAAACCAACAAGTGGCGCCAATTCTACCGAACCATTAAGGTATACAATTTCAGGAAATATTTTTTTCTTTGCAAAGTATTTTTTTGTGATATTTGGATACTTTGTTCCTACAACCAAATCTGATCCGGGCAACAAACTGATTTTTTTGTTTTTCAAGCAGGCAAGTATCATTTTACATTTGCCAATTGGCAGGGACCCTGGTTCATAAATGTCGCAATTTGCTTCTGAGATACAGTCTGAGCCAACAAGACCACAATCGGCGGCGCCTAGCTCGACATATCTGGGAACATCGGCTGGCTTGCAAATCAATATCCTAATATTATCAATGTCGAAAAGCAGCTCCCTTGTGGCTTTTTTAGCAATACTCGTTGTGTATCCACGCTTATCCATGAGCGCCATTACCTCTTTAAATATTCTGCCTTTGGCAATTGCTACTCTTATTCTTTCTCTCTCCAAATCCTTGCTCCTAAACCCTGTAGTTTATTATCAATTGATTCATACCCTCTATCAAGATGATAGATTCTACGAACCTCACTCTTGCCTTTTGCGGACAAAGCCCCTATCAAAAGAGAAGCGCTTGCCCTCAGGTCGCTTGCCTGCATAGTTGCTCCAATCAGCCCCTTAACGCCACACACAGTGGCAACGTTTCCCTTCAAAGAGATCTCTGCCCCTAATTTTCTAAGCTCAGCTACATGAATAAACCTGTTTGGAAAAATGTTTTCGGTGATTTTCGACACCCCATTTGCCAAAACCAAAACCGACATAAGCTGTGCTTGTAAATCAGTTGGAAAAAGAGGGTGGGGGTTGGTTTCGATGTTGGTCGGACTAACGGTTGGTGGCGAGGATACTTTTAAGACGGAAAGGCCTTGCTTTTCAACCTTTGAGCCCACGGACTCTATTGCCTTCCTTGCTTCGTCAAGGTGTCTTGGCTCACAATTCGAAATCTCAATTTCATTTCCTACAACGCTACCCAACGCTAGAAATGTTCCAGCCTCAATCCTATCTGGTATTACACTGTAGGGCTCACTTTGTGGGTCCAAAGACGTGACCGGAGAAATCTCAATCGTACCACCTTTTTGATTTATCGTTGCGCCCAAAGAAGACAAAAAATTAATCAAATCTTCTACTTCAGGCTCTACGGCGCAGTTATACAGAGTTGTTTTATTTTTTGCCAAAACGGAAGAGAGAATTAAATTTTCCGTACCGGTAACGGTCTTTACCGTAAATTTGTAGTTTCCACCAGTTCTTTTGGTCGAAACGGACTCCAGGTATCCACCACCTATGTTTGTTTTATATCCCAAAGCATCAAAACCCTTAATGTGCTGATCGATTGGCCTATCTCCTATTGCGCAACCGCCGGGAAAAGAAACCCTAGCCCTTCCAAGTCTTCCAAGAAGAGACCCCCAAACCAAAACCGAGGCCCTCATTGTTTTAACAAGATCATATGGAGCTTCGTGTTTTGAGATTTTTTTGGTGTCGATTGAGATGCTGTTTTTTTCAAAAAAGACTTCTGCACCCAGCGTTTCAAGCAATTTAAGCATTGTCTCTACGTCGCTAATTCGGGGGACGTTGTTTATTTTATATTCCCCACCAAACAGAGCTGTGGCGGCCAGAATTGGCAGGGAAGAGTTCTTAGAGCCAGATATTTCCACACTTCCTTTTAGCGCCACCCCGCCTTCAATAACTATTTTTTCCATGTTCCTACAACTACCCTGTCAATTTTATTTAAATCACGGAAAGATTCAACATTTTTATACCCAAGCACTTCAAGTAGACTCTTTGTTTCTTCTGCCTGGGCATAACCTACTTCTAAAAAAATCTTCCCATTTTTTTTCAAAAAATTAGTGCTATCCGAAGAAATTTTCTTTATATGCGAAAGACCCCCTAAGCCAGAGAACAAAGCCCCCTTGGGTTCGTATTGCCTGATAGACACATCCAGCGATTCGCCCTCACCTCTATCAATGTAGGGGGGGTTTGCACAAATATAATCAAATTTAATCCTAGGAATGCTTTGAAACAAATTAGAACGTAGCAATCTTGTTTTTTTTTCTAGACCCATGGCCTTCTGGTTGTCACGGCAACATTGCAATGCCTTGAGGCTATTATCAACTAGAAAAACTTTTTTTATGTTAACCGCCACCTCCTTCGCTATTGTCAGCCCAACACAGCCACTCCCAGTACACATGTCTAAACAAATCAGCTTACCAGAACGATTTTTTTTTACCTCGGAGATTACGACCCCTACTAATACTTCAGTTTCGGGCCTTGGGATAAAAACCCCCTTCTTTATAATGTACTCATTTGAATAAAAACAACTTCTCTCGCAAATATAAGATATAGGCTCACCGCCAACCCTTCTTTCTACCAATTGCATGAACTTCCCCCTTGTTCTTCTAGAAACACGGTCCTCGGGGTGGGTAAAAATATTTTCTAAAGTTTTGTTTGCGGAGTACCCGAACAAAATATTCGCCTCCGTGACACAATTATCATTACCGTTTCTTTTTAGTTTTTGTTGGCCCAACCTAAGGACTTGATTGATGGAAACATCCATTGTGTGATTATATACTATATTAAATTTCGGAGTTATGAGCGAAGACGTTAAGAGCAAATTTAAAAAGTTCAACAAAGAGTTTAAAGACTATTGTATCTCCAAAAAAAGCCCGGCCATTTTGCTTGCCGTTTCTAAAACAAAACCTCTGTCTCAAATTATAGATCTTTACGAGGAAGGCCAGAAAACTTTTGGAGAAAACTATGCTCAAGAGCTAAGAGATAAAAACCTAGAGAACTTAAGTGCAGCGGCCAAAAATCTGGCCTGGCACTTTATAGGACAAATCCAAAAGAACAAAATTAAATATATCGTTGGCACGACGGCCCTTATTCACACAGTTGATAGCTATGAAAAAGCTGCTTTAATTAGTTCTCTTTGCGAACAAAGAGAGATAAAGCAAAGTATTTTATTGCAGATTAATATTTCCAATGACAAGAACAAGGCAGGAATAAAAAGAGAAGATGCAAAAAGCTTAGTTAAAAAGATTAAAACTTTAGAGAGAATACAACTTAAAGGATTAATGACTATCACTGAATTCTCGGACGATCCAGAGAAATCAAGACCTTTCTATAGGGACCTAAGGTTGCTTGCCATGGAGCTAAAAGAGGAGCTTCTTTACCGCCCGGAACTATCCATGGGAATGAGTGATGATTATAGGGTGGCCATAGACGAAGGGGCAACAATTGTAAGAATAGGAAGTAAAATTTTTGGAGAAAGAAAAAAGACATTATAATCAAGTAATGCGTATAGGTATAATAGGTGCGGGAAATATGGCGACAGCAATTTTATCTGGCATAGCCGGAATACATAAAGGCGTAAGTATTTGCTGCTCAGATATCAACCAAAAGCAGTTATCCAAAATAAAAACGACAAAGAAAGTAAAAACCACAAAAGACAACACGGTAGCAACAAAAAAAAGCGCGATTGTTTTTCTGTGTGTTAAACCGAACATTATAGAAAAAGTTGCAAAAGAGATAAAACCCTTTCTTAAACCTAATCAAATAGTGGTTTCCGTAGCCGCCGGAGTAACAATCAAAAGTCTAGAGGTGTTCCTAGGGAAGGACAAAAAGATTATTAGAACCATGCCAAACTTGCCGTGCTTAATAAGAAAAGGCGTTGTTGCGATGATGGCAAATAAAAACTGTAATCCCAAAGATAAAAAAATGGCGGAAAAGCTTACGTCTTCAATTGGAAAGCTTGTTCATTTACGACAAGAAAAAGATTTTGATTGCATAACGGCATTGAGCGGGTCTGGACCGGCGTTTTTTGCACAATATATTAGATCAAACCTAGAATTTGCGAAATCCAAAAAAATTAATTCAAAAGAAGCTCGGCTACTAGTTTTTGAAACCCTTTCCGGAACCCTAGAGTTTCTACAACACGCCAATATAGAAATAAAAGATTTTATATCTATAGTTGCCTCCCCAGGTGGTACGACCGAAGCGGGATTAAAAACCTTGCGAGACAACAATTATCAGAAAATCATTAAAAAATCGCTTGAAATGGCATCAAAAAAATCATTTTCAATTAGCAAGGGCATTCTTTCAAAAAGGAGAGATGGATGAAAAATTTTTTACTCGCTTTTGCGGGAATTTTAAATGCGATATTCTCAATTTTTTTTTGGCTCATCTTATTTCGTGTTCTAATTTCATGGGTCAACCCAGACCCCTATAATCCAATTGTCCAATTCCTGATTAGGGTAACGGAGCCTGTCTTGGGCCCCATAAGAAACGCCCTACCTCATTTTGGCGGAATAGACATCTCTCCTATTATCGCCTGGATAGCAATTGAATACGTGGGAAAAGTGTTTATCGTGGGAGAGCTTTTGCGGTACGCTCACAACTTTTAATTGTGAAGATATCAGTTTTAGTTAAACCAAGGTCCCAAAAATCCGAAGTGATTTCCTATGAAAACGACATCCTTACTGTTAAAGTTGCGGCCATCCCACACAAACAGCAATCCAACAAGAAGCTCATTAGAGTTTTGTCCGATTTTTTTGATGTACCAAAATCAAGGATAAGCATAGTAGGTCGGAAATCTAGGATTAAAATTGTTAGTCTTCAGACGGACGCGGAAAATATTGCCTTAGGCTTAAAAAAACTGTTATAATTAGAAACTGAAATAATCAGCATTTATCCATAGGAGCAAAAAGATGAAGATAAGCTTATTAGGTGGTACAGGTGCTTTCGCGGAAGGATTAGTTATAAGATGGGCGAAGGCAGGACATGAAATTTTTATAGGGTCTCGAAAGCAGGAAAAAGCGGAAGGAATAACCAACGAAATGCTGGAAAAGGCTAAATCGGTGGGGGTTGATGCGAGCATTACTGGGCTTACGAACGAAGAAGCGGCAAAACAAACAGAGGTTGTTGTTGTTTGTCTCCCCCACGAATATGCGAAATCAACACTCGAAGGAATAAGGGGTTCGTTTACAAATCAAATTGTTATAACTCCTGTTGTTCCGATGGTGAGAAACGAAGAGACCAAAAGCTTCCTTTTTCAACAACCAGAATCAGGATCTTCGGCAGCGGAAATCAAGGGGGTTTTACCTGATACTGTTAAGATAGTAAGTGCCTATCACAACATTCCTGCAAAAGGGCTGGCAAATTTTGAAAAAGAGCTAGATTACCATGTGGTAATTTGTGGAGACGATGAAGATGCAAAGAAATGTGTGGCCGAACTCACAGAAGATATGCCAAAATTAAAAGCCATAGACGCCGGGCCACTGGAGCTTTCTGGCATGATTGAGGCCATAACGCCCTTAATTGTCAATATGAACATTAAACACAAACACGAGTTTTCTATCAAATTTGTTTGATAGCTTGAAACTTTGGCAACAATGATTAGCTTATAATGAAATTAAATTTTTAGGAGAAAGACATGGCAAAATCAATTAGACCCTTAGGGGATAAAGTTTTAGTGGAAAGGATGGAGGCGCTGGAGACAACGGAGGGAGGAATCATAATACCCGATGCTTCCCAAGAAAAGCCCTTAGAAGGAACGGTTATTGCAGTTGGAAAAGGAAGGGTGGACGAAAAAGGAAAGCTGACCCCTTTAACTGTTAAAAAAGGAGACAAAGTTCTTTTTAGCAAGTATGGAGGAGGGGAAATCTCCATTGATGGCCAAGACCTTTTAATACTTGAAGAAACTGATATTTTAGCGGTTCTTGAAAACACTATTTAATAAATATTCTGTGGTTAGGTTTTTTGTCTTAGGGAATCTAACTAAAGGCGCTAAGTCTTCCAGGCGGTCTACGTCTAGGGCGATGTTTGGGTTTTCAACAACTAAATATTTCACACCTTTTTCCTCAAAAGCTTGAACGTGTTTTTTTAAACTTCCAGGCCCAAAGAATGAAGGTATCACATCTGGCGGACCCCTTAATAGAGCATTTGTTCCTGTGCCACTTTCTGAAGGCACAATGACACATGATTTATTCATAAGCGCGTAATTAAAAATCTCATCGATATCTTCAGATTTAACAAGCGGTATATCGGCTGGAACTCTTAGTATTTTTTCGGCGCCTAATGAGATGAGATGTTTGGATGCCCAGTCCACAGAGACGCTCTCATTTACCTGGTTTGTTTCAAGGAGAACCTCAATCCCAATCTTGTTCGCCACTTCTATTGCTTCTTCGTCTTTTGTCACGATAAAATTTTTATCTGAAATTTTCGATCTTTTTACTTGCCATAAAACATCTTCGAGCATACAGCGTACGATGTTTAGTGTAACCGTATCAGACAAATCTTTTCTCATACGAGACTTCGCCTCTTTGAAATTTTTAAAGGAGATGATAATAAAATTCATAAATCTAAAACTGAGGTTATTATAAACTAGTCACATAGAGATTTGATACAATAAAATTATGAGAATATTCTCCTGGAACGTAAACGGAATTAGGGCTGTTAGGAACAAAGGCTTTCTCAAGTTTGTTAAAAAATTCAACCCCGATATTCTGTGTCTACAAGAAATCAAAGCAGAAGAGTCCCAGCTTTCCGAAGACCTAACTAACATACCAGGCTACTCTTCGTGCTTTAACTCGGCCAAAACCAAAAAGGGCTACTCTGGAGTTGCTATTTATTCAAAAATCAAACCAGTTTCCTTTGGCATAAGCCTAGATGCGGAAAAAGAATTTGATATAGAAGGAAGGAATTTGATTTTTCACTATAAAGATTTTGTGCTTTTGAATCTTTATTTTCCTAATGGGCAAATGAGTGACGAGAGGCTGGATTACAAATTGCGATTTCACGAGGCGGTTTACAATTTTACCTCAAAACTTAAACGAAGAAAGAAGAACATAATTGTCTGCGGCGACTACAATATAGCCCATAATGAAATTGATTTAAAACACCCAAAAGCGAACCAAAACACTTCGGGCTTTCTACGAATTGAGAGAGACTGGCTAGATCGGTTTCAGAAAAAAGGTTTTATGGATACTTTTCGGCATTTTTACCCCAACGAGGTTAAGTACTCTTGGTGGACTTATATGAGAAATGCGCGTCAAAACAATGTTGGATGGAGGATAGATTATTTTTGGGTCTCTGATATTTCAAAAATTAAGACGGCCGACATACACAACGAAGTGCTTGGCTCAGACCATTGTCCAGTTTCTATAAGACTTAAATAAAGACTATTGGGAATTAGTATCGTCGAAGTATCCATCTGCTAGGTTCTCAAAACTAGGAATACCCTGACTGTCGAGAAACGCGAGAGATACTGTTCCCGTGGGGCCATTTCTTTGCTTCCCAATTATAACTTCGGCAATACCATCTCTTTCTTCAACGTTTCTTGTGTACGCATCTGCTCTATGAATAAATAAAACCACATCGGCGTCCTGTTCGAGGGCACCGCTCTCACGCAAATCGGAAAGCTGAGGTTTTCTGTCCGCTCTTGCTTCAGTTTGCCTACTCAGTTGGGAGATGGCTATAATAGGAATCTTGAGCTCCTTGGCCAGTGCTTTTAATGAAGATGAAATTTCCGCTATTTCTCTTTCCCTGCTTTCTGATTTAGCGGCCCCCCTCATAAGTTGTAAATAGTCAACAACCAAAAGATCAATATCTTTGTCACTTTTAAGCCTTCTTGTTCTAGCTCTTAACTCAAGAGCGGTAATTGCTGGGGTGTCGTCTATATAAATATTTGCTTTTTGCAAATCTTCCGCGGCGTCAACTACTTTCTTAAACTCTGTCTCAGACAAATATCCCCTCCTAATGTTTCCAAAATCTATTTTTGATTTTGCGGATAGCATTCTCATCATTAATTGTTCTTTGGTCATCTCTAATGAAAAAAAGCCGATACTCATGTCGTGTGTTAGCCCAGAATGTATGAGTATGTTTAACGCAAAAGCCGTTTTTCCCATACCAGGCCTGGCGGCCAGTATTATCAAATCAGAGGCTTGAAATCCTGCGGTCTTTTGATCCAGCTTCTTGAAGCCGCTAGCTATACCTGTTATTGCCTCTTTCCTCTTAACTAACCCTTCGATAATCTCGATAGTTGTTATAGCTAGCTCCCTAGAAGAAGAAAATCCTTGCCTTTGTTTATTTTGAGTGATATCAAATAGCTTTTTCTCTGCTTCATCTACGAATTCTTCAACAACAATTTCGCTCATCTGGCTCTCTCTAATAATCTCCGATGCAGTTTTAATCATGTCACGCAAAATCGATTTTTCTTTTACAGATTTTGCATAATAACTTATGTTAGAGGCGCTAGGAACGACTTCAACAAGTTGAGTTAGGTACGAACTGCCACCAACATCTTGAAGTAGGGACTTCTTCTGCTTTAGTTTTTCATATAAAGTTAAAACATCTATCGGGACCTTCTCGTCGTCTAAATCAAGCATTGCCGAAAATATCTTTCTGTGGTTAGCATCGTAGAAATCATCTATCGTGATTTCCTCAAGGGCTAAATTTATAGCGTGTTCATCCAATAGTATTGAGCCGAGGACTGCCTGCTCTGCCTCTTTGTTTTGAGGTAATGATTTGATATCGTTAGCCATATATAAATCTTATAACAATTACTTTTCTAATCAACCGATGGTGTTATTTGTCAACGAGAATCGTCTTGTGCTCCCAGGTAAGACCTTAGGTATTTTACGCCAATATAAAAAAATGGAGTGTCGAGAAGCGCGAAGATAAACTTAAATATATATGCATATAAAATTAAAAAAAACAGCCCTTCAGCCTCACTTCTCGCTTCTGGCAAAGGAATAGAATGAGTCAGAAAATGGACTATGAGTATAACAGAAACCGTATCAACTAGTTGACTTATCATTGTAGACGCATTGTTTCTTATCCACAAATACTTACCTTTGGTTAAGTTTTTAAAGAAGTGAAAGATACGGACATCAGAGTGTTGAGCAAGCAAATACGCAACCATTGATGCAAATATGGTACCCAATGACAACTCCCTTATTGTCATAAAAGCGTCATTTGATGCTTCGCTTGAACTACTTGATGTGAACTCGGGTAAAATCCCTCCAATCCAAACAACAAAAGCAAGCCAGATATTGACAATCAATCCAGACCAAACAACTCGTGATGCTTTTTCTGGCCCGTATAACTCAGATATAAAATCTGTGCATAAAAATGTTATTGGATACGGTAGAATGCCAATTGCGACGATTATTGGAATCTCAACCCAAAAAAAACACAGCTCAAATCCACAAATCTCGAAGTTCCCAACACATTTAGCATCGTCATTGAAGCAATAAAAATTGACGATAAGATTATAAAGACAAGAGATCTTCGTTCATCAAATATTTTTTGCGACTTCGCCGAACCCATAATTTTAATAGACTACCATCCTTGAAAGTCTTTTCCTGCATGATAAACTGAAAGTCCATTGGCGGTGTAGCTCAGGGGTAGAGCGGCGCTCTCATAAGGCGTATGTCGGAGGTTCAATTCCTCCCACCGCCATTATGACGTACTCACCATTCTGTCTATTGCTAATTTCGCCTTTGAGGCAATTTCTATAGGAACTCGGACTTCCGGTAGTTCGTTCCGAAGAGTCTCTAAAATCTTTTCAACAGTGATTACTTTCATGTGCTTGCATGTAGCACCTCTGCTTATAGGGATAAAATTTTTCTCGGGAGCAAATTTTTTCATTCTATGAATCACTCCTGATTCTGTAGCGACAATTAGATTTTTACTACTAGAACTCTTGGCTTTTGTGACCATTGCCTCAGTAGACAAAAAATGGACACCCTCGTCCTTGTTTTTTTCGGAGTAATACATTGCCTGAGATCCACAAGCGCATTCAGGATGGATTAAGACTTCCGATTCTGGAAACTCGTCACGTAAAGCTCGTATTTCTTCATAGGTCATTGCGGCATGCACATGACATTCCCCGGGCCATATATGGATTTTTCTACTGGTTTTCTTCTGTATATAACTCCCTAAAAACATGTCAGGCAAGAACAAAACCTCTTTATCCTCATTTATAGATTCTATAATTTTTAAAGCATTTGAAGACGTGCAACAATAATCACTCTCAGCTTTAATGTCGGCCGAAGTATTTATATATGAGACGACTATTGCGTTTGGATTTTTACTTTTCCAGTCTCTAAGCTGTTTTATATTGATTGATTCAGCAAGCGAACACCCTGCCTCTAAATCTGGTAGTAAAATTTTTTTTTCCGGACAGAGAATTGAAGCCGTTTCTGCCATAAAATGAACTCCACAAAAAACTATTATTTCTGCGTTGACTTCTGAAGCCATTTTCGACAATCCTAATGAGTCGCCTACAAAGTCGGCTATATCTTGAACTTCGGGCACTTGGTAGTTATGAGCCAGAATTATTGCATTTTTGGCCTTTTTTAGCTCTGATATTTCGCTTGCCGCGGACAAACTCATAGGTTTATCTTAACACACCCATTGAGATATCTAAAAATGGAGCGGAATGTGTAATTCTACCTATGGAAACATAATCAACGTCGAGATTACGAATAGATTTAATCTTTTTAAGGGTAAAACCTCCGGAGAGTTCAATTCTCGCCTTATTAGAGTTTCTGATTATTTTTATAGCGCTAAGAGTTTCTTTCTTGCTAAAGTTGTCCAGCATGATTTGGTCTATTTTGAATTGAACTACATCCTTAACTTGGCCTAGATTTTCCACCTCTACTGATATTTTTTTTCTACCGCTTCTTTGGGCTATTTTTTCTAAAGTTTTCTTGATGCCCCCGTGGACTCTTATATGATTGTCTTTTACTAGAATCGATTCTGACAAATCCATCCTGTGATTTTGCCCCCCTCCGATTTGGACCGCGTATTTCTCAAGATACCTCCAGCCGGGGGTAGTCTTTCTTGTGTCCAAGATTTTTATCTTAGTTTTTTTTAATTCAGCGACATACTTATTTGTCAAAGTAGCGATGCCGCTAAGTTTTTGAAGAAAATTGAGCACAATTCGTTCATGGGAAAGAACCAAATTTGCGGGACCTAAAATCTTTGCGACCAAAGACCCCTTTTTTATTCTTGCCCCCTCTTTGTAGTTCCATCTAATTTTTATTTGAGCATCTATTTGTTTTGCTAAATAACTAATTATTTTGGTTCCACAAAGTATTCCGGGTTCTTTAAAGTATATTCCGGTACTAATTTTCTCTGAACCGAGGAGAAGCTTGCTGGTCGCATCTTGTGCGGATTTATCTTCTGCTATTGCAACATTTAAAAGGATGTCAACACTTTGTTTTAAAGCATTGTCCATAAGAAGACTATTTAACTTCCCAGGTTTCCCCTGAAGAAATTAGTTTTTCTAAATTAGGTGGAAATTTTGATTTTGCGGATTCAATTTGCGAACTAATTGACTCCTCAAAGCTCGGTTTTGACACCCTTTTTATTATCCCCATAGGGACAGGGTACTCTGGGAATCTCATGTCAGATATCATTCTAATTAACAAAGAATTAGTTTCGTCGTAAACCACAACATTATCCGGAACGCTTCCAGCCTCAAATTCAACTATCTCAAATTTGCCATATCCCATAACAAGACCCTTGTTGAGAGTCTTTCCAAAAACAAGAGGCTTGCCGTGTTCAATTTTGATATTGTTGTCGTCGCGTATTTTTCTATCTGTAAATCCGTCAAACACCCCGTTGTTGTATATGTAGCAATTTTGATATATATGAACAAACGAGGTTCCTTTGTGCTCATATGCTTGAACAAGAATTGAAACCAGGTCCTTAACATAAGAGGCGGCAATTTGAGCGATAAAGGTCGCCCCGCATTCTACAGCAAGACTCGTTGGGTCCGCAGGATTCTCTATAGTCCCATAAGGGGCTGTTTTGTTAATCATACCTTTCTCGCTTGTCGGAGAATATTGCCCCTTTGTTAATCCATAGATCCTATTATTAAACAGCAGAATATTTAAATCAGCATTTCTTCTTAAAGCATGGATGAAGTGATTACCCCCAATTGAAATTCCATCACCATCTCCGGTAACAACCCACACCGCCAACTCTGGGTTGGCAATCTTGAGACCTGTCGCTATAGGAAGAGGCCGACCATGAATTGTATGGAATCCATA
Organism: Spirochaetales bacterium; assembly: GCA_002730475.1. The sequence goes on from PCAG01000002.1 coordinate 25,547, forward strand.
AGTGCCCATGTAATAAGGGAACCTAGATGAGCAACCAATTCCTGAAATAACGGCGTGCTCATTTTTTGGCCTACCAATTTGAGCCATGGCTGTTTGTACAGCTTTTAAAATCGCATAGTCCTCACAGCCTGGACACCATCTGGGTTCTACTGGGGATTTAAAATCATTTGATTTGTACTGTGCTTGTTCCGTTTCGGCCATAAACTTCTATTTTAATGCTGTTTAAGCATTTCTAACTCCTTAGCTATAAAATCTACCAGTTCTGTAACAGCTATAGGTTGACCTGTAACTCGTCCAAGAAAAGACGTGTCAATTAAAAATTTTGACCTAATTATCATATTAAGCTGACCCAAGTTTAATTCTACCACGGCCACTTTCTTAAACTTTCTGAGTATTGTAGAAAGATTTTTAGGAAAAGGATTTAGGTGTCGAATATTAATCATAGCGACTTTTTTTCCGGATTGGGTTACCGCTTCTACCGCGGCTTTCATACTGCCCAAAGTACTTCCCCAACCTACAAGCAATAGCTCTGCGTCCTTATCCCCAATAATTTCTAAGTCGGGTATATCATCAACAACTCTTTGAACCTTTTCTACTCTTAATCTTGTCATCAAATCATGGTTCTCAGCGTCTTGTGTCACATCACCAGTTTCATTTAGCTTTTCAAGTCCACCTATTCTATGTTCTAGTCCTTTGGTTCCAACCTTAACCCAATCTCTTGCCAAAGTTTCCCTGTTTCTCTTGTAGGGTAGGTACCCTTCAACCTTTTTTCTAAAAGGAGACTTTATCTTAGGAATTTTTTTTAGGTTAGGAATTTTCCATGGTTCTGAAGAATTAACCAAAAAACCTTCAGATAGTACGACAACTGGGGTCATATATTTTGTGGCAAGCTTGACAGCCTCTATGGATATCCAAAAACAATCGGCTGCGGTTGATGGAGCCAAGACTATCACGTGAGAATCTGACGGTCTACCAAATAAGGCCATTGCCAAATCCCCCTGCTCGGTTTTTGTAGGCATTCCTGTGGAAATCCCGGACCTCATAAAATCAAAAACAATTAACGGCAATTCTGTCATTACGGCTAAGTTTAGAGCCTCTATCTTTAGAGCCAGACCCGGACCGGAGCTTCCCGTAATACCAAGGGCCCCTCCGTATGATGCACCCAAAGCCATAGTTATTGCCGCAATTTCATCTTCCGTTTGAATTGTGGAAACATCAAATTGTTTTAAAGCTGAAAGAATATGTAGAACCTCGCTTGCTGGAGTAATTGGGTATCCAGAATATACAATTGGTACGCTGATTTTTTCTGATGCAGTTAAAAGACCATATGCTGTGGCCAATGCCCCATTAATATTTCTATACGTACCTGGTTCAAGTTTGGCTGGAGGAACCCTGTACATTACAGGAAAAATCTCCATTGTGTCACAGATGTTAAATCCAGTATGAAGAACCTTTGTGTTTGCTTCAAGAATAACAGGCCTCTTTCCAAACTTTGATTTCAAGAAATTCTCAATAGGCTCTAAAGGCCTTGAAAACAGCCAAGAAACTATGCCTAGGGCTAGAAAGTTCTTACACCTTAGTTTATCTTGGTGGCCAAGATCCATATCTTTTAAAGATTCCAGGGTTAACTTGGTTATGGGAATCTTGTGAACGGTAAAACCAGACAAAAGTTTATTTTTCGGATCTAAAGGATTGGAGCTAAAACCAGCCTTGTTAATATTTTTTTCATCAAACTCATCTTCGTTGACTACAATAATCCCTCCCTCCTTAACAGCCTTTAGGTTAACTTTTAATGCTGCGGGGTTGAAACAAACAAGAACATCTGGCCTATCTCCAGGTGTGTAAATATCTTTTGATGCAAATTGTATTTGATACGATGATACTCCATAGGTTGTACCTAGCGGGGCTCTAATTTCCGAAGGAAAATCCGGAAAAGTTGCAAAATCGTTACCGGCAATTGCGGTTGTGTTGCCAAATTGGTCACCAGTTATTTGTATCCCGTCACCAGAATCTCCAGCAAATTTAACGGTAATAGTTTCTACTTCGCGTTCGTCAACCTGTTTCTCGACTCCCAACCTAAGGTTTACCTCTCGACGTGTGAATTTAAGTTGCCCAGATTAATATAGCAGAATTTCTTTTTAATACAATTTAATTGGCCTAATCAGTGTTTTACATATGCAAATCGCAATGTTCGATTAACAATCTTCCAATCTATATGCTTAAGCCACTTGTCCGATTCAGACGAAAAATCTTCTCGCATATGAGCACCTCTTGATTCTTCTCTCAACAAAGCTGATTTTGTAATCAAATATGACATTGTTTTTAAGTTCAATAGTCTAGTGTCGATTAGATCAAAAGCGTCAAAGGTATTTTTTTTGATAGAAGATATCTCATTTAAAGCTAGCAAGAGATTCTTTTTGTTTCTTAAGACCCCGGCGTAATTGTTTACGGTTTGCGAGAGAGCTATTCTGCTGTTTAGGTACCTTTCAACCTTCTTATCTGAAGAAACCAATGAGTATTTAATGGACTTCTTAATTAGCAAAGAAGGAACTTTTTTAAATTTTCTGGATAGCTCAACCGCGGAATCAATAGACCTCTTTGCGAAGACTAAACATTCTAATAGAGAATTGCTTGCGAGCCTGTTCGCACCATGGACGCCAGAACAAGCTACTTCTCCACACGCATAAAGATTTTCTATGTTTGTTCTAGCAAACAAATCAGTTTTTATTCCTCCAATCATGTAGTGTGCGGCTGGTGAGACGGGTATAGCCTCTTTGGTTATGTCCACACCTTCCCTCATACAAAGCTCGTATATATTTTTAAATCTCGTTTTTATTGTTGATGGTTTTAAATGTTTTACGGAAAGAAAAACATTTTTCTCCCCGTTAGCCCTCATCTCGTTGAAGATTGCCCTAGCAACTACGTGTCTGGGTGCTAACTCCATCTGGTCGGAATAATCTTCCATAAACCTTTTTTTTGAGTGATTAATCAATCTCCCACCTTCCCCTCTTAATGCCTCTGATATCAAGAAGCTTTGAGATCCGTTTTGTGAGAAGGCGGTCGGATGAAATTGAACAAATTCCATGTCTGTAACAACAGCGCCGGCATTTATTGCCATCGCAATCCCCTCGCCTGATGTACCTGATGGGTTTGTGGATTTATAATAAATTCCACATCCTCCCCCTGTTGCTAAAACCGTAGCCTTAGAATGTACAGCTATTTTTCTTTTTTCTTTATCATCGCAAACCAAACATCCAAAACAAGACTTCAGATTTGAAAGAAGATCTATAACATATGTGTTTTCTAGGACTTTTATATTTTTTGTTTTTTTAATTTCTTTCGAAAGAAGATCCACCATTGCTTTTCCTGTCTCATTACCTAGTGCATGCAGGATTCTTCTTCTGCTGTGCCCCCCTTCTAGTCCAAAATCAAGCCCGGATTCTCCTTCATCAAACTCCATACCCTGCTCTATTAACTCAAGCACTCTTTCGAGCCCCTCGTTGACCATTATGTTCACACCTATTTGATTATTAAGCCCACACCCAACTGAAATTGTATCATCATAATGGAAATCTACTGAGTCATAGTTGTCAATTGCGGCTGCGATACCTCCTTGAGCCCAGTACGAATTACTTTCCTGAATAGAAGATTTCGTGACGATTGTTACACTGCCAAAATTCGAAGCGTACAAAGCCGAATAAAGACCAGACAGCCCCGACCCTATAATTAAAAAATCCGTCTTTAGCTCTTCGATTTCATGTCTCATAAGAAACTATCTCCGTTAAATTGTTTTTTATAGTTCTTATGTCCTTTGTGCCAACCAGTTTTTTTCCGTCAATTTTTTTGATATAAAAGGAATCGTCAACAGACCCACGCTTTGTGGAGATTTTTACAAATCCAATAACTAAACCATAGTCTTTTAGAGTTTTGGATATATCGTACAAGAGCCCCGGCCTATCGGCTGCACTCAACTCGATAATTGTGAAATTTTTTGATGAAGAATTGTCAACATTAATCTTGGTTTTAACTTTTGCACTCATCGATCCCACACGCTTTCTTGATAATGGCTTAGGTTCGGGTAGAAAACCTCGCGAGGTGAGGTTCTTTTTTATCGAGTCCCACATACCTCTTTCACGAAAAGTGGACTGACCAAACCTATTTACTTCAAAAGTATAAAGCACCAGACTCTTCTTTAAAGGCGTCACCCTTCCTGAAAATATATTGACATTGGACGATGACAAAACGGCACAAATTTCTACAAACCCTACCTCACGATCTTTGGACCAGATTGTTAGTTGATCGATTTGGTTCTGCTGACTGTACTTTATCCCCACCAATGGGCTTCCGTCATTACTTAGAAGGAGCTGTATTTGATAAACAAGTTCCTCCGCAGAGTAATTGTCAAAATATGTTGAGATCCTTTTTCCACCAATTTTCTCAAACTTATCCCTATCGGTTTGTTTAAAGACCTCAATTTCTTTCCTGTTTTTAATAGACAATTGAGATGCCTTAGCGTCCCCTTCCTTTCTTTTAGAGAGCAAGATTATAGTTTTTTTGAAAAGCGTAGATAACAAATTTCCCTTCCAGCCGGACCAAACATCGGGGGCGACACTCCGAAGGTCGCAGAACGTTAAGACAAAAAGGTAGTTTAATCTTTCCACGGTACCTACTCTGTCTTTAAATTCTTTGATGAGCCGATTGTCATCCAAATCCCTCTTTTGTGAATAAGAGGACATTGACAAATGCTCTTTAATTAAAAACTCTATAGTTGCGATGGATTCTTTGTCTACAAATAAACGGTCGCATATTTTTTGAACCATTTCAGACCCACGTCTAGCATGATTATTACCGTAGCCTTTTCCAATATCATGCAACAAGCCGGTTAAATAGAAGACCTCTTTCTTTCCCAACCCCCGGGCAATCTCAGTCTCCAAAGGAAATTCTGTTTCGTAAGTACCACCAACAAGTTTCTCAAATTCTTCTATTAGCAAAAGGGAATGGATGTCAACCGTATAGATATGAGAAGGATCGGCAACAACTAGGTCTTTAACCTTTTCAAACTCAGGAACGAAGAGGCTAATTAGATTGTATCTGTTGATGTTTGACAAAACACTGCAGGTGCCTTTCCCTTTTTTTAATAGTTCAAGAAATTTTTTATTTAAAGCGCGTTTGTCATCCATAGAGAATCGACGTGTTTTAATCTTCTTTATTTCCGTGAGAACCTCATCCGCAATATCTGCATTGTTGGTTGCTGAGTATTCAAATGGTGCCAGCAAAGCACTGGGGTTATGCGATATCTCCGCAGGATTAATTGCCCTTATCGTACCTCTGTGAATTATATAAAAGTCATCTAGATTTTGAATCCTTTTTGAAGAAAATATCTTTTTGTTTTTGTCTAGGGTTCTTTGAATAATCTTATCCGTCAGCTGTCCAATTTTATTTGTGGTGCCATAGAGTGTTTTCATAAAGACACTCTCTTTGGTTAAGAAATCTTCATCCTTAATTTTAAAAAAATCCGCGGCTATAGTTTGAAAATCAGAATCAATTATATCAAATTCGGAAGACTTATTTATATGAAGGTGATTTCTAACTTGAAGTAAGAAATCCAAAGACTCATTGATTGTACGTATTTCCTCCCTGTTTAAAAAATTACCATCAAGAAATCTATCAATTTCTATTTGGCAATAAAAAGCTCTAAGAATCCAAAAACAACTGTGGATATCCCTTAGACACCCCTGACCTTCTTTGATGTCGGGCTCTCTTAGGAAATCTGATGTTCCATATTTTTCATACCTCCTTTTTCTCTCTAGAATTTTTTTGTCTATAAAATTTTGTGATATGTTTGGAAGTAATGTTTTGTTTAATCTATTTTTTAACGCGGTGTGTAAGATTGAATCCCCCGCAATAGCCCTTAAATCAAGTAACGATGTCAGAATTGTTGAGTCTTGCATGCTTGCAAGCTCAAGGCAGTCCTCAATCGTCCGTAAGGAATTTCCAATCTCAAGTCCTGTGTCCCACAATTTGTAAAGGATATTTTCAGCCAAGCCCTTTGCCTCATCTGCCTTTGATTTTTCATAAAGTATAAGAATGTCTATGTCGGACTTTAGGCACAACTCTCTCCTTCCATAACCACCTAGTGCCAAAATAACAATTCCTTTAGATTTATAGTCAATATTAAGTTCAGTTGATATCAACTTGTCGACTTCATTTGAGTATTTATGTGCAACGGCAACCCCACCGTTCTCGCCAGAGAGATGAAATTCTTTAATTCCATCATATAGAAGATTAAATTTGGTAACAAAAGTCTTCATCTTTGCCTGACTCGTCATTTTTTAAAATCAACAAATGTTTCGCCTTGGCCACTAACTTTATTTTCGTATCTAGCCAAAACAAAAAGAAGATCCGATAATCTGTTTACATAAGTCAGCGAGGTGGGATTAACCCATTCTGTCTTTGCTAGCGACACCATTTTTCTTTCCACTCTCCTACATACTGTTCTTGCTAAGTGAAGACTTGCGCCAACGAATGAGCCACTGGGCAAGACAAATTCTTTTAACACCCCAACGTCGGCGGCGTATTTGTCTATCCTATTTTCAATCCATGTTACTCTATTCTTTTTAATTCTAGGCGCTAAGACATTCTTTTTTGAAGCAAGATCAGCTCCAAGTACAAATAAATCATTTTGAATCCTTAAGATTGCTTTCCTACTATCTGTGCTTACCGAACCGGTTAAAACTAGGCCTAATATTGAATTTAGTTCATCGACATCACCATAGGACATAACTCTTGTAGAATCTTTTGATACAATTTCTCCGCCTACAAGCATTGTGTCGCCTGCATCTCCCGATCTCGTATAAACCTTCGTTATTCTGGTTTTTTTTGCCATGAACTATTCTAACTCATTTGGCAAACCTAAACAATTTGAGACTTATTTGTTATTGTTAGATTTATGATTAAGGAGTTATTCCAAAAAGAAGACAGGGTCTCGTTTTCCGATTTTGTTCGATACGCCCTCTATGGTCCGAATGGATACTATAAAAAAGATATTACCATAGAACACAAGAATGATTTTCACACATCTCCTTTAATTTCTAAATTATTTGGGGCAACGATAGGAAATTTTTTTTCAAAAATTATTTTAGAGAAGTTTCCTACAAATACGGTGTCAATTATAGAACTGGGTTCTAATGACGGGAGATTGATTAGTGATATTCTTGATTTTTTTTCTGAACACCACCTAGATATCTATGAAAGACTAGAAGTTTTTATTTTAGAAACAAATTCGTCATTAAAAAAGAAGTTGATTAACAATCTCCAATCACATCAAGATTTAATTGTTCTAGTAGATTCGATTAATACAATTAAATCGAAAACAAAAAAGGGCATAGTTTTCTGCAACGAGTTGTTTGATGCACTGCCATTCAATCGCTGCATTGTAAAAAATGGAAAATGTTTCCAAATCAACCTTCTTGCTAATCAAGATGGAATATCAGGGAAAGAGGAAGAGGCTGATAAGAATTTAATAAAATTTATTAACCGGTTCAACTTAAAAATGAAAGAGGACCTTTTCTTTGAACTTCCCTCCTCTGAATACGAAACGATTTTTAAAGACCTTTCTCAACAATTGGATGAAACATTTTTTTTAATAAGTGACTATGGTGATAAATCAAATTATTTTAGCGTGTCATCAGATCCTCTTGGGACTGCTCGTTGTTTCTACAAGCACCAAGTTTCAAGAAATTTTTATGAGAATATTTTTAGTCAAGATATAACCCATGATGTAAATTTCTCATTGCTTTCTCAAATTGCATCTTGCTATGGATTCAAGGAAATTGCTTTTGTTTCACAAGCTAAGTTTTTACTAGATAATAACATTCTGGATATATATGATAATTATGACGATTCGGAGAAACTGAAATTAGGCCAAGGATTAAAGGAACTTGTTTCGCCAAATCTTCTAGGAGAAAAATTTAAATTTCTTTTTTTAGAGAGCTCACTTTGTTGATTTGAAGTACACTCCTTTTGCGTTAGAATTAAAACTACTATGGAAATCCAGTGGTCCGATAGGATAAAAAACCTCCCTCCTTATTTGTTTGCCGAGATTGATGCAAAAAAAGATAAATTAATCGAAAAAGGTATTGATGTAATTGATTTAGGGGTAGGGGATCCGGATATACCCACACCCAGTAGAATTATTGAGGCGCTACGCAAATCCTCTTTGAATCCGGAGAACCATAGGTACCCATCGTATGCCGGAATGATGCCTTTTAGAAATGAGGTTGCTAGCTGGTATAAGAGAAGATTCGATGTTGATGTTTCTGGAGATAAAAATGTAATAATTCTTATTGGTTCAAAAGAGGGCGTAGCTCACGCTCCCCTTGCTTTTCTAAATCCTGGCGATGTCGCCTTAGTTCCAAATCCTGGTTATCCGGTTTATTCCATAGCGACAACTTTTGCAGGCGGTACCCCCTTCCAAATGCCCCTTCTAGAATCGAATGGTTTCATGCCGGATTTTGATTTAATACCAGAGGATGTAACAAAAAAAGCAAAAATAATGTTCTTGAATTATCCTAATAATCCAACTACCGCATTTGCTACCGACGAATTTTTCAAGCAAGCAATTGATTTCGCCTATAAACACGAAATTTTAATTTGCCACGACGCAGCTTATACGGAAGTTTATTTTGAAGATAAACCTAGAAGTTTTTTAGAGTATGATGGCGCAATAGAGGTTGGTGTTGAATTTCATAGCCTTTCAAAGACTTTTAGTATGACAGGCTGGAGGTTGGCGCACGTAGTTGGAAATGAAAAAGCTGTTGCTGGCATAGGAAAGATTAAAACAAATATAGACTCCGGTGCTTTCCAGGCGATACAAGAAGCAGGAATAGAGGCCTTAAAAAATTACGAAGTTGGCTTAAAAGATAGAGTGGAAGTCTACAAAGGTCGATGCAAATTGCTTTCAACGGGACTTGAGTCGATTGGAATCGAAGTTTATCGACCCAAGGGAACCTTTTATGTTTGGTTTAAAAACCCTAAGGGTTTGTCTTCAAGTGAATTCGGAAACATTTTACTTGAAGATGCTGGTATTGTGATGACACCGGGCACTGGGTTTGGTGAATATGGAGAAGGCTATACTAGAGCATCGGTTACACTTGAAGATAAAAAACTTATTGAAGCGGTCGAAAGAATTAAAAAGTTATCTATTTAACTATAAAGTTCAATAGCCTATTTTCTATATAAACAGTCCTGGTTATTTTTTTGTTTTCTAAATACTTAAATAGTTTTTTATTGTTTTTTACATCATTAATGATTGTTGCCTCTTCGTTGATATTCGAAGCGTAACTTAAAGTTCCTCGGGTCTTGCCATTTATCTGTATAATGATTTTAATTTCATCTTTATTGATTATCTCCTCATCCCATGTGGCCCAAATCAAATTAATATTTTCTTCTTTATATCTGGTTAGCGACCAGAGCTCATTTGAGATATGAGGTATGAATGGATTTATAAGCTGCAAAAACTGAAAAAGGAAAAAGCCGACAAGATTATCATTTTCATTCTCTTCTAAAAATTTATATCCAGAGTTTAGGAGCTCCATAAGGGATGCAATCGCGGTATTAAACTGCATATTGTTAATATCGCGCGTAACTTTCTTTGTAGTTTTATGTATTTTAATTAACAATCCCCTCTCTTCCTCGTTTAGAGCTGAAAAATCTTTACTAAATTCATTTGTTGTTAAAGCAATATTTTTGGATACAAAACTCCAAATACGTTTTATAAATCTATTAGATCCCTCAATTCCCTGATCGCTCCATTCTAAGTCCTTATCTACTGGGGCGGAGAACAAAATAAATAATCTAATTGTGTCTGCGCCAAGCCTTTCTATAATTTCTTCTGGATCGACTGTGTTACCAAGCGATTTAGACATTTTAGCACCGTTATTCAGAACCATTCCCTGAGTTACTAAGTTATCAAAAGGTTCTTTAATTTTAGACTTCCCGAGTTTATTTAATGAGAGGACGAAAAATCTAGAATAAAGGAGGTGTAGTATCGCATGTTCCACTCCACCGATGTATTGATCGACCGGCATCCATTTATTATATTCATCGTCAAACATTGTTTCGGAGTTTGGAGAACAAAAACGGGCAAAATACCATGATGATTCAAAAAAGGTATCGAATGTGTCAGTCTCTCTAATCGCTGGCTTTCCCGTATGAGGGCACTTTGTATATTTCCATGTTGGATGATTATCTAATGGATTTCCACTTTGTTTCCAGTCTATATCATCAGGTAGTTCGATGGGTAGGTCATCCTCTGGTACTGGAACTATAGTGCCATCATCTAAATACATAATAGGTATTGGACATCCCCAATAGCGCTGTCTTGATATCCCCCAATCACGTAATTTGTATTTTACCGCCTCCTTTCCTAACTCCTTATTTTTTAAGTCACTAATTATCTTGATTTGAGCTTCTTCTGTTGATAAGCCATCTAAAAATTCTGAATTAATCATCAACCCATCTTCGGTGTAGGCTTCTTTTAGTTTATGATTGGATTTGGTCTTGCTAACAACCTGTACTATCTTCAACTTATATTTCTTGGCAAACTCGAAATCTCTTTGGTCATGTGCGGGACAACCAAACACCGCTCCTGTGCCATACCCCATCAAGATAAAATTCGCTACGTAAACAGGTATTTCTTTTTTTGTGTAGGGATGGATTATTTTCAGTGAAGTATCTATCCCAAGCTTGTCGGCCTTTTCTAGTTCTTCAGTGCTAGAGCCCATACTCTTGCATAGCTTTATGAAGTCAGATACTTTAGAATTTTTCTTAGCTAACTGTAAACTAATTGGATGGTCGGGTGAAAGCCCGATGAAGGAAGCTCCAAATATTGTGTCAGGTCTAGTGGTGAACACTTCTATGGTTTCCGTGGAGTTAATTAGCTGAAAGTTTATTAAGGCTCCTGAAGATTTACCAATCCAGTTTTCCTGCATAGATAAAACTTTTTTGGGCCAATTATTTAGCGTTTTCAGCCCATTGTTTAAATCTTCAGCAAAGTCAGTTATTTTTAAAAACCACTGAGAAAGCTTCTTTTGCTCTACTGGCGCCCCAGACCTCCAACCTTTTCCATCAATTACTTGTTCGTTTGCCAAAACTGTCTTGTCAACGGGATCCCAATTCACATAAGATTCTTTCTTATAAGCCAGGCCAGAGTCGTATAAATCCAAAAAAAATTTTTGTTCGTGAACAAAATATTTTTTATCACAAGTTTGAATTTCTCGGGTCCAATCATAAGATAACCCCATCTGTTTCAACTGTGATTTCATTGTTTGGATGTTTGCATACGTCCACTCTCTAGGATGAACGTTATTTTGAATTGCCGCATTTTCTGCTGGCATACCGAAAGCATCCCATCCCATGGGGTGTAACACGTTGTATCCGCTAGCTCTTTTAAACCTTGCTATAACATCGCCAATCGCATAGTTCCTTACGTGGCCCATATGAATTCTTCCAGACGGGTAAGGGAACATTTCTAATATATAGTATTTTTTTTTGCTAGTATTCTTATTAGCCAAGAACAGACCGCTGTCTTGCCATTCCTTTTGCCATTTTCTTTCAATTTCTAGGTGTTTATACTCCATAGCTATTTTTACTAAGCAACGTTATAGTTTAATTTTAATATATACATCATGAATGAAGAAGATAAAAATCTACAAATAAAAAAAATAAGGAGAGGCGCAAAAAATCTAAAATCTCTGGGAATTCAAGGCGTGTATTTGAAGAAAATGGATAAAGATAAAATATTAAATTTGATTCAAGAAGATGCTGGGTCTAATAATCAATTTAATAGCCTGGAAGAAATCAAGCTTGCCGTAGAAAAATGTAAATTATGCTCTTTGCATAAGGAGAGAAACAATACTGTCTTTTCTCGAGGAGACGATAAAGCTGACATAATGTTTATTGGAGAAGGCCCAGGGAGAGACGAAGATATGGCAGGAATGCCATTTGTAGGGAGGGCCGGCCAGCTTCTTGATAAGATTGTGTTCAATGAAGATGCGATGAACTTATCGATACACGATGTTTATATTTGCAATATTGTTAAGTGCAGACCACCAAACAATAGAAAGCCAGAGCTTAATGAGATGGAAGCATGTTTCAATTATTTGGTAAGACAAATTTCTTTTGTCAGTCCCAAAATAATAGTATGTCTTGGTGCAACAGCAGCGGAAGGTATCCTTGGAACCAAAGATAGGATAATGGATCTAAGAGGTAAATTTTTTAATAAATATAATGCAAAAGTTATAGTCACCTATCACCCTGCAGCATTATTAAGAGATGGTTCAAGAAAGAAGCTTGTTTGGGACGATATGCAATTGGTGATGAAAGAGATTAAAAAATGACAAACAGGCTGCATAATGAAAACAGTCCATATTTACTCCAACACTCGAAAAATCCCGTAGATTGGTTTCCATGGTGCAACGAAGCCTTCACTGTGTCTAAAGAAAAAGACTTACCTATATTTTTATCTATTGGCTATTCTACCTGTCACTGGTGTCACGTTATGGAGAAAGAATCTTTCGAAGATCAAGACATTGCAAACATTCTAAATTCGAACTTTGTTTCAATCAAAGTCGATAGAGAGCAAAGACCAGATTTAGATAGTATTTATATGGCGGTGTGCCAGATGATGACTAGCAGGGGCGGTTGGCCCTTGACGATAATTATGACCCCGGACAAAATTCCATTTTTCGCAGGCACATATTTTCCAAAAAAAACCAGGAGCGGGATGGTTGGCCTCTTGGAATTATTGCCGAAAGTTAATGAGGCATGGACTGAGAAACGGGAAGATGTAATTAAATCTAGCAATGCGATACTTAGTTCTCTACGAGAAGTTTCAAACCCCAACCTTCCTGATAGTTTTATTGTGAAAAAAGATATGGAAGAAATATTTGAAAGCTTAAAAGATTTCTTTGATGAAAAGTTTGGAGGGTTTGGAGGGGCTCCAAAATTCCCTAGCCCGCAAAATATAATCTTTCTTGCAAAATTCTACAAGGATACGAAGAACAAAGACGCATTAAGAATGATGGACCAAACTTTAACATCAATGAGATTAGGGGGGATTTGTGACCATATAGGGTATGGGTTTCATCGATATTCAACAGATGTCCAATGGCTTGTCCCGCACTTTGAAAAAATGCTATACGATCAAGCAATGATTTTAGAAGCATTAGTTGAAGCCTACCAAGTTGAAAGCAAAGATTTGTTTAGGGAGACTGCGGATGAAGTCCATCTATATATCGAAGAAGCTCTTTTATCAAAAACAGGGGGATTCTTTTCAGCAGAAGATGCTGATAGCGAGGGAGGAGAAGGTGCTTTTTATCAGTGGTCTTCCGATGAACTTAAGAATATACTAACCAGTGACGAATATTCCTTCTTTAGCCATATTTACAATATTGAGGAAGAGGGGAATTTTTTCGAAGAGACCACAAAAGATAAAAATGGAAAAAATATTATTTATCTAAAGGATGAGATTACTTCCTTCTCATCCACTTTTTCACTAACTGCTGAAATGATTAAATCAGAAGCAAGCAGAATAAAACAGAAAATCAAAGTACGACGAAACCAAAGGAGGCGACCTTTTTTGGATGATAAAATTCTCACCGACTGGAATGGTTTAACGATTTCATCACTTGCAAAAGGATATAGGATTTTTAACAATACCGATTATCTTAATACGGCCAGAAATGTATTTGAATTTATTAAAACAAATATGATATTAGACGATTATTCCCTTCTTCATTGCTACAGAAATGGCCAAGCAACAATTCCAGGTTTAATAGACGATTATTCCTTTCTAACCAAAGCATGTATAGATCTTTATGAGGCGACACTCAACCCGAATTTTCTTAGTTATGGGGTAGGGATTTGTAGAAAAACGATAGAGCTTTTTTGGGATGATGAGAGAGGATCCTTCTTTGCAACTGGAAAAGATGATTCGGATGTTATAGTGCGACAAAAAAACTTATTGGACGGGGCACTCCCCTCTGGTAACTCTGTTGGTCTATATAATTTGATTAAGATTGGTAATTATACCAACGATAGCTCTTTAATAAAAAAAGCACACAAATTGTCTTCTCAGCTCGGGGAGATGGCCAGAAAATTTCCAATTAACCTCGCACAGTTCTTAACCAACCATTATTCTCTTTTATCTGACAATCTACAAATAGTTATTTTGAGTAAAGGAGAGGAGCCGAGCTTAAACAACAAGACTATTGAATATCTCGTTAATTTTAAACACGCAAATAAATCAATATTCTATATTTCTTCTAGTTCTGATAGAAAAGCGTACGATAATATTTTGCTAAACTCTGATTTTCTCCCGGATTTGAGCGAGAAATTTCAAGTATTTATCTGCAAGGATTACAGTTGCAATCTGCCAGTTTCAGGTTTAAATGAAATAAAAAAAATCTTAAAATAGGCTCTATATTTTGACTGCCGAAATCGACTCGTTTTTCTTGATATATATCATTAGTATGCTGATAGCGGCTGGGGTAATTCCTGAAATTCTGGACGCCTGGCCAATGGTTTGGGGTTTAATTTTTAGAAGCTTCTGTTTTAACTCATTTGATAGACCGGGTATTTTTTCAACCTCTAGTGCTACAGGAATCTCCGTCTCTTGTAGCTTGGATATTTTCTCAATGTTTTCATTCTGCCGACCAATGTAACCCTCATACTTTATCTCATTTTCAATAAGTGATTTTAAAATCTTATCTTTGGTGAGTTTTTTTTCTGGACTAAATCTTATTAAATCCTCATAAAAAACCCCTGATCTTCTTAGTATTTCTTTATAACTGCACGGTTTTTTCAACTCGGCTGTGCCGAGCTCACTTAGAATCTTGTTGTTCGTACGGTTTGGAACAATCTTGCATGACTCTAAATCTTTCATGATGCTATTGAACTCCCTCTCTTTCTTTTTGAATTGTTCAAATCGATTATTATCTATAAGCCCAACATCGTAACCAATCGGAATCAATCTGAAATCGGCATTATCATCTCTGAGTAAAAGCCTATGCTCAGCGCGCGATGTAAACATTCGATAAGGCTCGTCAACACCAAGAGTAATCAAATCATCAATCAAGATTCCAATATACGACTCGGATCTTTTTAAGATTAGAGGCTTAATACCCTTACTTTTTAAAGAGGCATTGATTCCTGCAATTAATCCTTGAGCTGCGGCTTCTTCGTACCCCGTAGTCCCGTTAACTTGACCAGCGAGAAAAAGATTGTCAACTTTCTTGCTTTCAAGCGAATATTTAAGATCTCTGGGATCGCAGTAATCATATTCAACAGCATACCCAGGCCTGATTAGATTGGCGTCTTCGAGACCCGACATGCTGTTGATTATTTGAATTTGCACATCAATTGGCAAACTTGTAGAAACGCCATTTGGATAAATCTCGTTTGTATTCAGCCCTTCTGGTTCAAGAAATATCTGATGCCTCTCTTTATCCGGAAATTTAACAATTTTATCCTCAATCGATGGACAGTACCTTGGCCCAACTCCTTGAATTTGACCAGAGTACATTGGCGACCGATGTATATTTTTTCTTATTATTGTATGTGTATCCTCGTTGGTATAGGTTATGTGGCAGGGTAATTGCTGATTTGCAACCTCGAAGTTTGTAAAAGAGAATAGGGTGGGATTTATATCACCCTGCTGTACTATAGTTTTCTCCCAATTAATTGTTCTTCCATCTATCCTCGGTGGAGTTCCGGTTTTAAGCCTACCTACGTTAAATCCTAGTGCTTTGAACGAATTAGAGATTTCTTTAGTTGGAGCTTCTCCCATTCTCCCTGCGCTAGTTTGAGAATCTCCAATATGGATAAGCCCATTAGGAAAAGTTCCTGGAGTAACAACTATACAGTTAGAGTAAATTTCCTCCCCATAACTAGTTTTAACCCCTACGATTTTTGAATTTTTTTCTATTAAAGAATGAATCAATCTTTGTTTGATTGACAAATTTCTTTGAGACTCAAGTGTTCTTTTTATGTATGCCCTATATAAACTTCTATCTGCTTGAATCCGTGTAGCCTGGACCGCAGGACCCTTTCTTGTGTTTAATCTTCTATATTGAATCGATGCAAAGTCAGCTGCCTTGGCCATTTCTCCACCAAGAGCATCAATTTCTCTTACTAGATGGCCCTTGCCAACCCCACCAACGGATGGGTTACAGGACATAACCCCTATAGTATCTAGATTAGCGGTCACCAGAAGCGTCTTTGAGCCTAGCCTTGAAGAAGCAAGCGCAGCTTCGCATCCGGCATGCCCCCCTCCGACAACTATTATCTCGTACTCTTCGCAACTCATAATTTCGTAATCTTATATTATTTGAAGAAAATTAAAAGATTTTAAATCTATTCAAAATATCTAATAATATTTACATGGCTAGAACTGTTGTTGGGATTACCTGTGACATCAAGGGGAAACTTTTTGAATCCGAAAAATTTTATTCTGAAAAAGTTCTTCAAGCTGGCGCTATACCATTTTATCTGCCTATGACGACTTCCAGTAAACATATTATGTCAATCGTTGGGAAGATTGATGCCATTATTATTTCTGGAAGTAGAGATATCAACCCGGCACTGTATGGACAAAAGAAAACTAAAATAATTAATCCACTTGATGCTGCCAGAACGACTAGTGAGATTTTATATATTAACTCTATGAAAAGAAAAAGAAAAAAAATTTTAGGTATTTGTGGCGGGATGCAGTTAATCAATGTTTGTTTTGGGGGAACACTATTCCAAGATATAGAATCAATTGTATCGAAACCGCTAAATCATAAAGATGGAGCAAGCCACGAGGTTGCCATACAAAGAAAGTCGTTGTTGAGTAAAATAATTAAAAAGAAAAAAGTACGAGTTAAAAGTTACCATCATCAAGCAGTCGATGAAGTACCGCCCAATTTTATGGCATGTGCAGAAAGTTCTGACAAGATTATTGAGGGAATAGAGAGTGTTGATGGCAACATTTTGGGCGTGCAGTGGCATCCAGAACTTTCGAATTCAATAGCCGATTTGAATATTTTTAGATGGTTGATTAAGAAAAAGTAAAATTCACTATTTTAATTAAGTTGTTAACGTGAAATATATAATTTTGAAAGGAGTTAAAGAAAACAATTTAAAAAATATTGATGTTGATATTCCAAGAGGCGAGATAACCGTTTTAACGGGTATAAGCGGATCGGGCAAGTCTACTTTGGCATTCGATACTATATTTGCAGAAGGACAAAGGAGATATCTAGAATCATTATCAAGTTATGCCAGGCAGTTCGTTGATAGATTTAAAAAACCAGATTTGGAATATATATCAGGGCTGTCACCCTCTGTCTCTGTAAATCAAAAGACATTTATACGTAATACGCGTTCTACCGTTGCAACCATTACGGAGATTTACGATTTTTTGCGATTATTATACTCCAGGCTCGGCAAAGCCCATTGTTACAAGTGCGACACACCGATTGAGAAAGCATCACCGAGTTCAATAGTTGATACAATTAAAAAGGATTTTCACGGAGAAGATTTAGAGATTTATTTCCCCTTAGCTATGGGAAGCAAGGGAGAGTTTAAAAATGAACTTTTATTGATGTCTAAATTTTTTTCAACGGTAAAAATTGACGGAAAAGTCCATAGCCTCGGTGAGGAGATTATCTTAGAAAAGCAAAAAAAACACACGATAGAAGTCTATATTGATAGTATAAAAATTATAGATGAGAATTTGACGAGACTAAGAGAGTCGATTGATACGGCATTGCAGTACGGAGAAGGCCTGGTATTGGTTGAAACAAACAAAGAAGAGCGGATTTTTAATCAAAACTTAGCTTGTAATAGTTGTGGCCTTACGTTTCCAGAGATCTCCCCTAGGTTGTTTTCTTTTAATAGCCCTTATGGTTGTTGCGAAGAATGCGAGGGAATCGGACACTTCGAATATTTCGATGAGGATTTAATTGTTCCTGATCAAGCTAAGTCTATTAAGGAGGGAGCGATAAAGCCATTAAAAGACTCGCAGTTCTATAAGAAATTACTAAAAGATTTTCTTTATCAACAGAACATTGATGA
Source organism: Spirochaetales bacterium (assembly GCA_002730475.1). The sequence goes on from PCAG01000002.1 coordinate 43,664, forward strand.
TTCACAACCCTTTGAGAAGTTATCAAGAAAAACCCAGGATTTAATTTTCTACGGAAATACAAAAACTACAATAACAGATTTTATTAAAAAATATGAGGATACGAAAATGTCCTTTGATGGAATTATTAATATTCTAGAAAAATGGTTTGCTTCATCAAAATCGGACGAAGTAAAAGATGTTCTTGGTAATTATAGAAAAATGGAAGTATGCAATACATGCAAAGGAAGCAGATTGAAATCCCATGCGTTGAGCGTCTTTGTGAATGACTTGAATATTTTCCAGATTTGCAGTATGCCTGTTAGTCGATGTTTAAACTTTATAAAAAAGATTAAATTTAAAAATTCTCAACAAATAATATGGGAAAGAATTAAAGATGAAATAATCGACAGGCTCGAATTTCTCTCTAATGTTGGGTTAGATTACTTAACTTTAAATCGAACTGCACCAACCTTGTCCGGGGGAGAAGCACAAAGAATACGGCTGGCTTCGCAATTAGGAGCAAAGTTGACAGGAATTACTTATGTTTTAGATGAGCCAACAATAGGTTTGCACCCCAGAGATAATAAAATGCTTGCCGAATCATTACAACTTCTAAAGAAAAGGGGGAATACCGTCATAGTTGTTGAGCACGATGAAGAAACAATTAGAAGTAGTGATTACATTATCGATCTTGGTCCCGGAGCTGGATTTCATGGTGGTTGTGTCGTTGCAACGGGTCGACTATCAGACATATCAAAAAATAAGTCATCAGTGACGGGTAGATATCTGGCAGGCCATAGGAAGATTAATACAAAACGATTAAATAAAAATCCGGATAAATATTTTGAAATAATAGGGGCTTCTCTAAACAATTTAAAGAAAATTGATATTAAAATCCCCATAGGAAGAATATCCTGTGTTACTGGTGTATCTGGTTCGGGAAAAAGCACGCTTGTGGTAGACACCATATCTCAAGCTTTGCCCGGTTATCTTCTCCCCCAGAAAAAAAGACTGTTTCCTTTTGTTCAATCTATAAAAGGGTCCGAAAATTTTGATAAAATAATTAGCATCAATCAAGCACCAATAGGAAGAACTCCAAGATCTAATCCCGCAACATATATAGGAATCTTCTCTACAATTAGAGAAATTTTTGCCTCTTTACAACAATCTAAAATGAAAGGTTTTTCGGTAGGGAGATTTAGCTTTAATGTAAAAGAAGGAAGCTGCCCCGAATGTTCGGGCGCCGGTAGCGTAAAGATTGCGATGAACTTTCTTCCTGATGTAAATGTTACATGTGATTTGTGTGATGGAAAAAGATTTGATTCCGAAACTTTAAAAGTAACTTATAAAGAAAAAAATATGGCGGACATATTGGATATGACTTTCGAAGAAGCAGAAAATTTTTTCTCAGGATTCCCTACGCTAAAGTCAAAAATTGAAATTATTAATTCCGTTGGGCTAGGGTATTTGCAAATTGGTCAAGCTGCTACAACTCTCTCTGGTGGTGAAGCGCAAAGAATTAAATTATCGAGAGAATTAATAAAAAAAAATACGGGAAGAGGGTTGTATATTCTAGATGAACCCACAATTGGTTTGCATTTCTCAGATGTTGACAAATTGCTTAATGCTATTTATCAATTAAGAGAATCAGGAAACACTGTTGTTATTATTGAGCACAATATGGATGTCATTAATGCTTGTGATTACATCATTGACCTAGGTCCAGGTGGAGGAGAAGATGGAGGAAGAGTTCTTTTTCAAGGACCTATTGAAGATTTTGAAAATTGTCAAAAATCTGAGACGGCATATTATTTGAGGAAGCACCTAAATAAACTAATACGAAATAGTAAAGTTAGAAACAATAAGACTAAAAAGTAAAAAAGCAACGACAAGTCCAATCATGACATAAGAGTGCTTGTGGTCTACTCCTCGCTTAGAGTTCGGAACTCTGTCTGGGTAGGCAAGAACCACATCATCTTCTTCGACTATGTCTGTTGAATCGGACTCTGATTCGCTCGCCTTGCTTTCTATTTCACTCTCTTCTGACATGACATAGATGATAAACTAAAGCGCNAAGACTTTAAATAANATATTGTTAAGGATGTAATACTANTGTATCCTTAGTTTTNGGNAATTTTTCTNAGATTTTTGGTCTATTAGAACCAGAAATTGTAGGAGGAGNAGNNGAAAATGGCAGATTATGTACAACCAGAGGTCCTAGTCTCAACTGACTGNGTACTTGAAAACAAGGAAAACGAAGGAATAAAGATTGTTGAATCCGATGAAGATATTCTTCTCTATGAGATTAGTCATATTGAAGGTGCGATTAAACTAGACTGGGAAACAGAACTCCAAGATAGTCTGGTGAGAGATTATGTTAATCAGGACAATTTTGAAGCACTCTTGTCCTCTAAGGGTATCTCGGAAGATGATACGATTGTTTTCTACGGAGATAAAAGTAATTGGTGGGCGTGCTATGCAATGTGGACATTTAAAATTTATGGACACGAAAAATGTCTTATAATGAATGGAGGAAGACAAAAATGGCTTGACGAGGAAAAGCCAGTTGTCAAAGATGCTCCTTCGTACCCTGCGACAAATTACAAGGTGAAAAATATAAATACAAACATAAGAGCTTTTAGAGATGAGGTTAAGGCTCATAGCGAGGCCAACAAACCATTAATTGATGTACGTTCACCTAAAGAATATTCTGGCGAACTACTTCATATGGAAGCCTATCCACAGGAAGGTGCTTTAAGAGGTGGCCATATTCGAAATGCGGCAAGTGTTCCTTGGGCAACTGCAGCAAACGAAGACGGTACTTTTAAATCAGCAGATGAATTAATTAAAATTTATCAAGATGGCGCCGGACTTAAATCGGGCGATGACGTAATTGTCTATTGCCGTATTGGTGAAAGATCTTCACATACGTGGTTTGTTCTTACCTATCTTCTTGGGTTTGAAGATGTGAAAAACTATGATGGTTCATGGACGGAGTGGGGCAACTTGGTCCGAGCACCAATTGAAAAATAGTTAGAGATACGAATGTCCGTGAAAGCAAAAGATAAGCAAGAATTGATGGATTTCATCCTCGATCACTATGAAAATCCTAGAAATGCGGGCTCTATTGGAGATGCGGATATCGAACAGGGTCGTTGTGATGTTTTACAAAAAGGTGGCAATCCTGGATGTGGGGACATAATAACGATTTGCCTTAAAGTTGAGGATAAGATTATTAAAGACTTTAAGTTTGAGGGCGAAGGTTGCATTGTCAGCCAAGCGGGAACCTCTATTATCTCTGAAATGGTTATAGGGAAAGATGTTAATGAAATCAGAAAGATGGAACCTCAGCTGATGGCGGAGGTTTTAGGCGAGGATCTTGCACTTGCAAGACCTAAGTGTTCAACGTTAGGCATGTCTACTTTAAAGCTGGCAATAAGAGAGTTGGAACGACAAGAACTAAAAAAACTTGCCTAATTTGAGCCTTTTCTTCTGCCACCTTTGATTTATAATTAGTCATTATCTGTTTCTTGTTAGGGGGATAAAAAATGGCAAAGAAAAATGGAAAAATAAATTACGATGCGGCTTTAAGCTACCCTTTGTTTGAGGCTATATTCAACAGAAGATCAAGAAGGTTTGGGACAGGGATGGAACTTCCATCCGATAGCACTTTGGCGCACAAATCGGAAATCCCCCCAATTCCTCTAACTGAGTTCCAAGAGGCAATGCTTGTGTGGGCAGGAACCGGCCTAACGGGACTTTGTTTGGCGGATCTCCCCCCTGAATGTGGAATTGATTTATTATGTCAATGGACTGGGAGAACCTGGCCATCAGCATGCAACAACCACGGTACTGAGTTGTTTTTCACAAATGATTCCGGACTATATTGGGTTGATGTGAAAAACATGCTTCCAAAAGATAAAGAGCTTGATGTATTTTTCAGACTTGACAAAAATGAGAAAATTGAGAGATTGCTCGAATTATACAAGGAAGGCCTAGTTAAGCTAGAAGATGGCAGGGCAAATCTCCCCGATAAAATGCCAGGGCTGTTTGATTTTAATCAATGGAACACTAACAAGTCTGGGACAACGACTTTCATTCCAGTTACTGATATAACGGAAGAATATTTAAATCTCTTGCTTCTTTACTGTAGCAGCACATACGCTTTTAATATTTGGGATTCGGATAATAATGTTTCTTGTGGTCAAGATAAGTGGATTGAATCAGGAAGAATCAAAGAAGAAGTTAAATTGTCACTGTACGATTTAGAAGTTAGAATCTTGACGGGGTTAAATGTTGAGCAAGCATTTATATGTCAAAATATGTCCTTGGCGCTCCAGGCTTTAGGTCTAGGAGGGTGGACATTTACAGGCTTGATACCAAGATTTACTCTAGGTTCTAACCCCGAACTTTTTAAAGGTCTTGGATTCAGATTTGAACAACCAAAAGCCGGTCCAACGCGACCAGTCGGTAAAGACGGTGTATTTGAGGCCTATTGTCCTCCGTACTACAAAAACATGTCAGAGGCTTTTGATAAAATGCATGAACATAAATGGGCAGCTTGGGGCAAGGACAAAGCTTTTCCTTACGAGGAGCCAGATAAGCACTTAGCTAAAGCACCAAAGCCTACTGAGACAACAATAGAGATTGTTAAATCGGTTGCTCAATATATATTTGATACTTATGGCTCATTTCCAGCCTTTGTCGATCCAATGTATATGAGATTGGTCTTTCAAGCGCAAAACTTAGACTTAGACTTCTACGATAAGTATTATCCACCGGGTTCTTATACCGATCAGCATATAAATACATTTAAATATTTTAATCCTGACATGAAGAATCCATACAAACAGAAGCCCAGCAAAAAATATCCCTGGGATAAATAATATTAATCTGAGTTTAGAGAATCCCAGGTGTCCTTTGTAATTCCTTCATCTCGCAACTTATTTTTTTGAACTCGATTTGTGGGTGTTTTTGGAAGCATATCTCTAAATTTAACGAATCTCGGAATCATAAATTTTGGCATTATCGGAACAAGATATCTAACCAGTTCGGCGGGGTCTAGTTTTTTATCTTTTTTCATGATTACGACGACCATTACTTCATCTTCGGAATATCTTCCTTGTTCGGCAACTTTTACTGCAACAGCGGCAGCTTCTTCGATATCGGGATGAGAAGCAACAAGGTTTTCAACTTCAAACGAACTAATATTCTCCCCGCGTCTTCTAATGTAGTCCTTGACCCTATCCATAAAAAATATATAGCCATCTTCATCCATTCTGCATAAATCACCAGTATGAAACCAGAGGTTTCTAAAGTCCGAGACCGTCTTTTCGGGCATTTTGTAATAATAGTGCAAACATATATTTGGGATTCTTGGTCTAAGCACGAGTTCACCGGGAGTATTTCTTGGAAGTTCTTCATCTGTTTCGGGGTTAACTATTTTAATTTCGTAGCCTGAAGATTCTTTTCCACACGATCCAACTCTAAATGCTTCCCCAGGCCTCATAAAAGTACACTGACCAACTTCGGTCAAACCGTACCCTTCCATAAATAAAATATTAAATCTCTCCATAAATTCTTCGATTATGTCATGCGGGGCGGGACTTCCTAGAACAAGTTTTACTTTGTGCCCTTTTTCTTCTGGCACTACAGGTGCATTCCACATGAAGTAGGACATGACTCCTACCAAATTAAATTTGGTTACACCAAAATCTTTCATCCATTTCCAAAACCTGCTCGCAGAATATTTTTCTTCTACTACAATTTTGGCACCCCTTATCATAGCTGGGTAAACACTCATAACCATAGCGTTTGAATGAAAAAGAGGAAGGCATGTAAAAATCGTATCATTTGTTGTTATGTCCATAGTATTAGAATAATTTTGCGCTGACGAATAGTCGGCCGCGCAGGGTCTAACAACCCCTTTGGATCTCCCGGTTGTGCCGGATGTGTACATTAGTCTAGCGTGATCTAGATGCGTTACTTCCACATTAGGTTCCGAGTCGGAACCTCTGTTGACAAAATCATTCCAACTAATACATTCTTTTTCTTTATATCCCATTACGTCAAAGGTGTTCTCGTCTGTTCTACTCCAAACGACAACATTCTCTATTAAAGGAATTCTTGTTTGTATATTAGCAAGTCTATCCATATATTCTTCAGCAATAATTATTAATTTCGAATCCGAACTTTCCACGATGTATTGCAAAAAGTCCATAACGTAGGCGGTGTTGATTGGAACCATAACAGAGCCATTTTTGAGAATACCAAACCAGGCCAGACATATCTCCAAAGAATTTGGCATATAGACCGACACCTTGTCACCCTTCGTAATGCCAAGCTTGGAAAGTGAATTTGCAACTTGATTGGCAACCGCATTGACCTCAGAAAACGTTAAAGCCTTATTGTAACTAAATTGTAAGAATTCCTTATCGGGTATTTTAGAGGCTTGGTCTTTGAGTACTTTTGGGAGAGTCCAATTTTGCTGGTTGCTTTTGGTGTTCCAAAAATAGTCGAACTCATTTTCCCAGAGGTAGGTCGTTGGATGCGGTAAATCTTTAATCGGGTATTTTTCTTTTGACACTATTTAAATGACTCCTCGGTTGGAATAGCAAGAAGTATTTCCATGGTCAATACTCTTATTTTATTATCTTTGATTTTTGTTACTCCTTTAAATCCTGCCTTTTCATATGCCTTCAAACCTGCCTCGGTTACAATCTTATCGCCACGTAATTCAATAGTTAAAATTCCACAATCTTTTCTCCCATTGATTTGAGATTTTTCTTTTACTTGAAAACTACCTATAATTTTTTCATCGTCCTCATTCTGCGAGTTGAACATCGATTGTATTATGTCGCTCGGATACGTTGGTGCATCATGAGATCCTGAATTCATACCAAGGAAATATGCATATGGAATATGGTGACTAATTTCGCCTTCTACGGTAGATTTGACGGCACCACCATAGCCAATAAAATTAGAAGATGGAGTGTGATGGATACTTGCGTCATTAAGAGTTGCTATTTGGAGCCAACTAAAATCAACTAGACTTATAGACTTTGAAAAATTGCCTTCATAGATTGCACCTTCCTCAAATTCTTCGAAGGTCTTGCAGTGAACAACGTTACCTGGAATAGCTCCAATATTTCCACCAGCTTTGGCTTCACGTGGGAAACTAAAGTCATTGTTAAGATTGTTAAATTTCAAAGGTAGGCTAATCTGATTTGAATCAATTTTCTCTGGTTGAGGTTCTAAGTTTGTCTGAGCATCTACAGTATTTCCTTTTCTGGTTCTGACTAATACTTGTCTCACATATTCAAGAACCATTTCGTCTCGTTGATTTGTAACGGTGGTTTTAACTTGGACCGAACCATTAGATGCACCGTCCTTCTTGACTTCAATTCCTAATACCTGCGACTTAGCAAACAAGACATCTCCTTCGAATACTGGGCTCCCATACTGTAAATTTTTATAAGATAAATTTGCAATTGCATTAAATGAGATATCATGCACGCTAAGGCCGAAGCCAACATTGAATAAATAGCCTTGATTGACGAATGCCGGGTTCTCTATATTAAATGCGGTTCTCTTTAAATTTTTGTCCGGATCTATAAGGCCAACGCTACGCATATCGGCGTGTTCAATCGAAAGTAGATAGTTCTTTTTGAATTTTTTTATGTATTCTCTATGTCTGAATGGTGTTATTTGCACCGACCCATGGTGCAAAATCTCCCCCGAGACAAAGTCTTCTATGTTCTTTGATGATGGATGTAATTGCAAGTTTCCTGTTACAAAATCAATTAGAGAGGCATCCATGTCTAATCCTCCGCCAACAATAGATTAGTTAAGGTTACTATTATTAACATTTTTATCAATTACCCTTATGGCATAAAAAAGCTATCAAGACACCTATTTCGTAGAATAACAACAAGGGTAGTAGCATGAACATCATTGATATAATGTCTGTGGTTGGAGTGAGAATTGCTGAAATCACACAACATATCAATATTGAATACTTCCGTTTTGATGATAAAAAACTCGCAGATGTCAATCCAAACCTCGATAGTAAAAAGATTATTAGCGGATACTCGAAGATTATCCCGAAGCTTAGTATTAACGAAGTTAAGAAGCCCAAGGTGTCGCTAACATTAGGTAGTGCGGTAATTGCATCGGAAGAGTATTCATTAATTAAAATATCGAGAGCAACTGGTGCGACATAAAAAAAACAAAATATTGCTCCTGCAAAAAACAGCCCAGAACCTAATATGATAACCAAGAAAGATATCACCCTCTCTTGTTTGTATAAGGCGGGTCTTATGAAGCTCCAAACTTCATAAATAATTAAAGGCATAGTGCAGATTAGACTTGTCAGAAAAGCTAGCCTGATATTAGAGGACAAGCCCTCCGCAGGTTTGGTAAAAATAATATTGGAGTCCAGCGGCAAAGATTTGCTCATAGGGAGAAGGGCAAAATCCATTAGTAGGTCCCTAAAGACGAAAGCCGGGACAAAAATAACGACTATAAACAAGAGGACCTTGATGAAACTTTTTCTCAAAACACCGAAATGTTCCAAAAAAGTCATTCTAGCTTCTTTTTTCACAAACAAATCTTATACTTAGCGTCTTGTTTTTACAATTGTTAGTATTAATTGACATTGACCGATTGCTAAAATATATTTTTATTTTGTAAGCCTTGGAGGATAAATTTGAGAATTCTAATAACCGATGGTCTCTCTAGAGAGGGTCTCGAACTCTTGGGCCAACACCAGAATATCGAAGTTGACGTAAGAAAGAAGACCGACAGGAAAGAACTAAAAAAAATTATTAATAATTATGATGCTGTAATAATACGAAGCGCAACTAAAATCGACAGTGAAATCATAGAAGGCCTAGATGACAATTTCAAATTAATTGGACGTGCTGGAATAGGGGTTGACAACGTTGATGTTCAGGCTGCTTCTAAAAAAGGTATCGTTGTCATGAATACTCCTTCGGCAAATGCTATTACAACTGCCGAACATACAATCGCTTTGCTCTTCTCTCTTGCGAGGAACACTCCACAGGCCTATGGTTCAATGAAAGAGAAAAAATGGGAGAGGTCTAACTTCCAAGGAAAAGAACTTTACGGAAAAGTTATTGGCATAGTTGGCATGGGCAACATAGGACGCTTAGTAGCGGAAAGAGCGGTTGGACTAAAAATGAAAGTACTTGCTCATGATCCGTATATATCAAAAGATACAAAATTAGATATCCCTGTTGAACTTGTAGAAATGGATGAAATATTTAAAAAATGCGACATTATTACGGTTCACACTCCACTAACACCATCAACTAAGGATTTAATTTCGAAAGGTTCAATACGCCTAATGAAAGACGGAGTTATGATTATTAACTGTGCTCGAGGTGGAATTGTAAACGAAGAAGATATATTAGAGGGTATTAAGCAAGGAAAAATAGGCGGGGCTGCATTCGATGTTTTTGAAAGCGAGCCTCCAGATTTTAAATCATCAATCTTTAACGAGTCCGATAAAGTTATTTTTACCCCACACCTTGGTGCCTCGACTCGGGAAGCCCAAACAAAGGTCGGAATTGCTATGGCTGAGCAAATTATTGAGTATGCAAACAATGGTGTAGTTACTAATGCTGTCAATATGCCATCAATGAGCCAGGAGGTTTTATCTAAAATACAACCCTTCTTAGAGCTATCTGAAAAACTTGGGAATTTCATGGGTCAAATATGCAAATCTGGTGTTAAGGAAATCATAGTTGAATATAGCGGAATTGTTTCGGAAATGAATGTTGCCCCTCTAACTGTGTCAGCGCTTAAGGGATACCTGTCCCCTATTATGAGCGCGCCAGTTACATATGTTAATGCTCCCTTGATAGCCGAAGAGAGGGGAATTAAACTCCGGGAAGCGAAAATAACTTCAGAGGGTAATTTTTCAAGCCTAGTCACCTTAATTGTTAAAAGCGAGACAGGAGAATTCGCCATCTCGGGCTCGATATTTGGAACGAAACAGCCTAGGTTTACCAAATTAAATGAACATATTATAGACGTTATTCCAGATGGCAATGTGCTAATTGTAGAAAATGATGACAAGCCTGGGGTAGTTGGCTTACTTGGTAATGCTCTAGGAAAAAAGAATATAAATATTGGCAGACTTTATTTAAGTAGAAAAAACGGTCCAACAAAAAATGAATCCGCCCTGGCGTTCATATCTGTTGATTCCCCAGTCTCGGAAGAGACTTTGGAATATATAGCAAATTTGTCTGAGGTTAAAAGCATCGAGCAGGTAATTTTTTAATGGCAGATTTTTTTCCGCTTCCAGTAGGAATTAGAGATTATACAACAGCGCATGTAAAGAGAATCGAATTTATATCCAATGTAATTTTAGATGAGTCCGAATTGTGGGGATATAAAAAAATACTTACTCCGATATTTGAAAAGCTGGACTCTCTAGAGGTAGGTTTAAAACAAGATAGTTTTTATAAGACCATAAAATTTATTGATCCTATAAATGGGGATGTGCTGGGGCTGAGGTCCGATGTTACTCCACAAATAGCGCGTTATGTAGCTAGTAATTACAACGAGGAGTCCCTACCTTTACGACTTAGTTATGTGGAAAGAGTTATACGAAACGAAACAAAAGATAGTAAAAACAAAAGAGAAATATTTCAAGTGGGATGTGAGTTGGTGGGATTAAACGAGTTAGAGTCAGACTTGGAGATTATACTTTTGGGCTCAAGGATTTTGACCAAATTGGGATTCGACCAACAAATAATAACACTTAATTCTTCATTGTTCTTAAACTTCGCCTTTTCAAAACTACCATCAATAAGAGACGATATTAGCTTACTGTTTCACAAAAAAGATTTTGATTCGATAAGAAAATTTGCAAAAGATGGCGGTGTACCTAAAGGAGAAAGGACATTTTTAAAGAATTGCATTCTACCCCTTATCAAAAATAGAACCTTGGGTAGCAATAGATTTCCACCGAAGGTTCGACTAGAACTAAAAAAGATTGATTCACTAATAAAACTGTTAAAACAAGCTAATCCTAATTTGACAGTGACATCCGACCTTTTAGATGTAAAAGATTTTGATTATTACTCCGATATAACTTTTGATATAGCCATACCTGGTATCAACGAAATCGTTTTGTCCGGCGGTAGATACGATGACTTAATAGGCAAATATGGAAAGGGTATTCCTGCAATTGGATTTGGAATTAATATCCTCCCATTCTTGAAGAAAGTTGACCATGCAAGTTTTGGAATTCCTGTTGTAGCCGTAGACTATACTAACTCAAAAGATTTTAAAACAATTTTTGGAATTAGAGAATTTTTTAGCTCACAAGGATTCGTAACCATTATATCAAAATCTAAGCACAAAGTAGATTTCGATTTAAAAATCAAAGTTAATCCAAATGGTTCCTTAAAACTATTTAATAAGAAAAATAAACAAATAGGCAGCTTTCAAAATCTTTCCGAATTGCAAAAAGAGGAGCTGTAGTGCCAACACGAACTCGTAATGCAGTTGTGGTTGGAGCCCAGTGGGGTGACGAAGGGAAGGGAAGAGTTGTTGATTTAATTTCAGAGAAATTTGATATTATTGCTCGTTTTCAAGGTGGAAGTAATGCCGGGCACACGATAATGCTCAAAGATAAGAAATTTGTACTTCACCATATTCCCTGTGGCGTTCTAAGGAAAAATAAAGTATCGATTATTGGAAACGGAATGGTGGTTGATTTGGAAACCTTGGTGGAAGAGATAAAAAATCTAAAAAAATCGGGATTTCAAATTACCAATAGAAATTTAAAAATAAGCTCTTTGGCCCATTTAATCCTCCCGTATCATAAATCTCTTGATATAGGAAGGGAAGCCCTAAAAGGAAGTAGCGCTATTGGTACAACGGGAAGAGGCATAGGTCCTGCTTACGAAGATAAAATTGCCAGACAAGGAATACGAATTATTGATATAGCACACAAAAAAACATTAAAAGCGAAGTTACAATTAGTGCTTAAGGAGAAGAATAAAATATTAAACAAAGTTTTTAACAAGCCGACTTTTAAGATAGAAAAAATGATAAGTAGCCTTTCAAAGAACTACAGATATATAAAAGAATTTGTTTCTAACACGGAGGAGTATCTCAACAATCAAACAAGAAAAAACAAGAAGATACTCTTCGAAGGAGCACAGGGTGCCATGTTAGACGTAGATTTTGGTACTTATCCGTTTGTTACATCTTCTTCCACTATAGCTGGTGGAGCGTCAGTAGGCACCGGAGTCCCTTTCTCCTCTCTAGGAACTGTTGTTGGAATCTCAAAAGCTTATACGACAAGAGTTGGACACGGTCCTTTTCCAACCGAAATGTTTGATAATCAGGGTTTGCTATTAAGAGAGTTTGGCACGGAGTATGGAGCAACAACTGGCCGACCAAGGCGGTGCGGGTGGTTGGACTTGATAGCGCTTAAACATTCAATACAAATTTCCGGCATAGATTCTTTGGTGCTTACGAAAGTAGACGTGTTATCTATGTTTGAAACTGTAAAAGTGTGCGTAGGTTATCAAATAAAAAACAAAAAAATCACCACTTTTCCACTCAGTCTTGATGATCTTGGTATTGTGAAACCTATTTATAAGGAATTCGATTCCTGGACTCTAGAGGAAGTGGTGTCGTCAAAAAAAATTCCCAAAAATCTTAATATGTTTATTAAGTTTATCGAGAAGTTCTTATCTACACCTATTTCGATGATATCCGTTGGTCCAGAAAGAGACCAGATAGTCTATCTGTAGAAATCAAAATATCGTTATTAAAAATATAAGATATATACTTGTTAAAAAAATTCCCACAAAAGAAGGTATTTGTATCTGATTTTTTTTTCTGTAAAGTATAAAAATTCCGAACAATAAAACTTCTGCCAAAACTAGAAGACCCCCCAGAGCCCCAATCGAAGAAGTTAAATTTAAATTGTAGACGGTACTAATAATCCCAAATAGGAAGATATTCGAAATATTACTACCAATTACATTTCCTACGACTACGCTAGTTTTTTGAAACTTTACGATTGATATAAGCGACGTAGCAATCTCTGGAAAAGAAGTACTAAGAGCAAAGAAAACTGTGCCTATCGCTGTGGCGTTCCAACCAAAATGATTCATAATATTTCCGCCTGATCCAACTATTGCAGCCGAGCCAAAATATATTAGAATCGAAGATGCCAGTAGCCAGAATACGTTTCGCGGGACCCCCTCTCCCGATTTGCTAATCATTTTGTTAATGTACCTAGGAAGGAAGATGAGTCTGCTCCAAATATGGGAGCCCTTTCTATCTCTAAGCGAAGCGGCTATGTAAAGAAACATTGAGGCAACCATCACCATGGAAATTATTTGTTTATACGAACTATCAGCTACAGGAAAAATTACCAAACACAGCGTTGCACCCATAATGATTAATGAGCGCGAAAGGATATTTCTCCCGTCCGACGAAAAGATTTGATTGGAGGCTATAAGCCCTATTCCTAATACCAAACTAATATTCGCAATATTGCTCCCAAGTATAGTTCCGTAACTTAAAGTGGCGGCTGATTCACCTAGAAAGAATATGGAGTTTAGCATGACAAAGAATTCTGGTAACGATGTACCCCATGCCACAAATGTTAAACCAACCAAAAGCTCAGATATTCCCAGCTTTTTTCCTAGTTCCAATGAGTTTTTAACTAATATGTCGGATCCTACCCAAATCGCCAATATCGCACAAAGAGGTTGGACGATTTGAACTATAGTCAAAGAAGTATCCATTAAGCGATTAACAAACTCAACGCCTCGATATACTTATCGCTGGTTTTTTGTGCTATATCTCCTGGAAGTGCAGGCGCTGGTGGTTTTTTGTCCCATCCAACCGAGGTCAAATAATCTCTAACAAACTGTTTGTCGTAACTTTGTTGACCTCTTCCTGCTGCATATAAACCTTTTGGCCAAAACCTTGATGAGTCTGGCGTTAGAACTTCATCAATCAAGATTAATTCATCGTTCTCAATTAAACCAAACTCGAATTTGGTATCCGCGATTAATATACCTTTGGTATCCGCATAATCTCTTGCCTTAGAATAAATTTCTATTGAATAATCTCTTACTTTATTTGCTAAATCCAAGCCAATAATCTCAGCGCATTGCTCAAAATTTATATTTTCGTCATGCTCACCTTGTTCGGCCTTGGTAGATGGTGTAAAGATTGGGTTCTCTAGTTTTTCCGATTCTAGCAATCCTTTCTTGAGTTCAATTCCACAGACCGTGCCATTTTTTTTGTATTCTCCCCATCCGGAACCGGTTATATATCCACGAACTATACATTCAACCGGGAGGGGCTTGGCTTTCTTTACTACCATAGATCTTCCTTCAAGGATATCGGCATGTTCCTTCAAAGAATCATAATAAGAACATACATCCTGAGTTATAAAGTGATTACCGATTATCTCTGTAGTTAGTGAAAACCAAAATTCGGACAAACGTGTTAAGACCTCACCTTTTCCTAATATCCCTGTGGGCAGGACAGAATCATAGGCGGAGATTCTATCTGAAGAGATGATTAATAGGTTGTCTCCCATATCATATAAATCTCTAACCTTGCCCCTATTTATAAGGTTTTGATTTTCAAGATTAGTTTTAAGAACAATATTTCTGTTTTTAATCATTAGCTAATGGTACCTCCACTACAAGTTATTACACCTGCAGATACATTTTACAATATTTGATTTATCTTTTCATGTATTTACAATATTTTCGTTAAGCTATTTGAGCGCGTAGCTCAGGGGGAGAGCGCTTGCTTGACACGCAAGAGGTCGGTGGTTCAAATCCACTCGTGCTCATTAAAGTGTATGTATGAAAGTAGATATTAAAGGAAATACATCAGAATTTGCAGACGATATCAATGTCGGCGAGATACTTTGTAAGCTAGAGTACGATAGTTCTGTGATTGGCGCACTAGTAGATGGTGAGCTACGAGATATAACATACCAACCACACAAAAATGTAAAACTCGAACCGGTACACCAAAACTCAAAGGAAGGCTTAGATTTAATACGACATACTGCTGCTCATGTACTAGCGGAGGCCGTACAATCTGTTTATCCAGGAACGAAAGTCACCATAGGCCCAGTAATAGAAAATGGGTTTTATTATGATTTTTCTTCAGAAAGAAATTTCACCGAAGAAGACCTTGAGGTATTCGAGAAAAAAATGCAAGAAATAATTAATCAAAAAAAACCAATGCTTAAGAAGCTAGTTTCAAGACAAGATGCCATCGCTACTTTTAAAAATATGGGGGAGACCTTCAAGGAAGAAATTATTAGAGATTTAGATGGCGATGAAGAAATCTCTCTCTATTATCAAGGTGATTGGTTTGATTTATGCAGAGGGCCACATGCCCCTAACACATCGCACGTGAAAGCTTTTAAACTTTTGAGTGTAGCTGGTTCTTACTGGAGGGGTGACGAGGAACGAGAATCTCTTCAAAGAATTTACGGTACAGCATTTTTCAACAAAAAGGATTTAAAAAAATACCTACTCATGCTTGAGGAAGCAAAAAAGCGGGACCACAGAAAATTAGGAAAAGAATTAAACCTCTTTTCTATTACCGATGACATTGGTCCAGGGCTAGTTCTATGGCATCCAAATGGGGCAATTGTAAGAAGCATTATTGAAAATTACTGGAGAGATAAACATATTGAGGCAGATTACAAGATTGTTTACACACCTCACGTTGCAAAATCAACTATTTGGGAGACTAGTGGACACTCAGAATTCTATAAAGAAAATATGTTCTCTGAAATGGAAATTGATAAAAATCGATATCAAACAAAACCCATGAACTGTCCTTTTCATATAATGATTTACAAAAGTGAGCTAAGAAGCTATAGAGATTTGCCGGTCAAATTTGCCGAAATAGGAACGGTTTACAGATATGAAAGATCAGGGGTTCTCCATGGACTCTTTCGAGCCAGGGGTTTTACACAGGACGATGCTCATATTTTTTGTACTTTGGAACAGATTGAATCTGAAGTTAGTCGGGTAGTCGACTTGACTGTCGGATTTTTAAAGGCATTCGGTTTTTCTGATTATGAAATCTTTGTTTCAACTAGACCGGAAAAATTTGTGGGGTCAGAAGACGATTGGGTAAAAGCGACCGATGCTTTAAAGTCAGCTTTAAACAATAAAGGTCTTGGTTTCTCTATTGATGATGGAGGGGGTGCTTTTTATGGACCCAAAATCGATTTAAAAATTAACGACGTGATAGGGAGGTCTTGGCAGTGCTCGACTGTACAAGTTGATTTCAATCTCCCTAAAAGATTTGACCTTAATTACATTTCACGTAATAATGATAGACTTCAGCCGGTAATGATTCATAGGGCGATTTTTGGATCCTTTGAAAGATTTTTTGGTATCTTGGTTGAACATTATGCTGGTGCTTTTCCATTTTGGCTCGCACCTGTTCAGGCCAAAATACTTACTGTGTCTGAGGAACAATTTGATTACGCAGATTCTTTAAAAAAGAGTTTAAGTAAGATAAAATTGAGAGTCGAGGTAGACAAGCGGAACGAAAAACTGGGACTCAAGATTCGTGAAGCTGAGATTAGTAAGACGCCGTATATTTTGACAATTGGTAAGTCAGAAATGGAGAACGAAACTGTCAGTGTTCGACAATATGGTGGAAAACAAATTGGAGAAATCAAATTGAAAGATTTCATATCAATGACCAAAAAAGATATTCCTAAGGAGGATGGTTTATAAGAAAAAAAGTATTTGGTTCAAGAAGGAAACCAAACAGAAACAGAATCAATAATGCTATTAGGGCTAGCGAAGTACGTGTTATAGGTTTGGATGGATCGCAAGTTGGTGTTATTTCAATTAGAGAGGCCCTGCAAATGGCCCAAGAGAGCTCGACCGATTTAGTCGAAATCTCTCCAGATGCTGTACCACCAGTTTGTAAAATCATGGACTATGGCAAGTTCATGTATACCCAGAAAAAACAAACTGCACAGAAAAAGACCAAAACCCAAGCCCTAAAAGAGATTAAGTTTCGACCAAATATTGGAGAAAACGATTTTAATGTTAAACTGAACCGACTTAAAGAATTTCTCTCGGACGGTCACAAGGTTAAAATTAGACTTTGGTTTAAGGGTCGAGAAATAGTTCATAGACGGTTAGGGGAAGAGCTTATTGCCAAGATTATAGAAAAGGTATCTGAATTTGGCGAGTTAGATAATGAGCCGAAGTTCGAAGGTAGAAATTTAACACTCGTTGTTCTTCCGAAAAAAATCAAGGTGGTTAAAAAATTAAATGGGAACTCAAAAGATAAAGTCCAATAGAAGTGCTAGCAAACGATTTAAGTTGAAACCAAGTGGCAAGCTTAAGAGGATAAAAGGCAATAAGCATCATGGCAATGTCCATAAAGCTCAGTCGCGAATAAGAAGACTAAAAGAATCAGGAACGGTTGATGGTAAAAAAGCAAAAAGTTTGAGAAAGGTTATCTCTTCGTAAACGGTGATTTAAATGAGAGTTAAAACGAGCGTTGTAAGAAAAAAAAGAAAAAATAAGCTCCTGAAACAGACCAAGGGTTTCTGGGGCCAACGAAAGAATGTTTTTAAAAGAGCCAAAGAAACGTTACTGAGGGGTATGGCCTACTCATATCGGGATAGAAAAACTAAGAAACGAACTTTAAGATCCCTCTGGATTACCAGAATCAATGCTGCCCTCAGAGAGGATGGTCTAAGCTACAGTAAATTTATCTATTCTTTAAAATCAAAAAATATAGATTTAGATAGAAAAATCTTAGCCGAACTAGCAATGAATCACCCTGACAAATTTAAGAAACTTGTTTCCAGTATCAAGTAAATTCTATTTAAATATCTTTTATATATATCCTGCATGTTGGATTATGAGGAGTGAAACTTAATGCCAAAATCAGCAGGTAGCTCTATATTTCCATCGGAATCTGCAAAGAAGCCTTTGAGATAAAGACACATATGGAATGCTCCGGAGCTTCCTTGCCCTACGGCCTTATAACATTCGTATCGTGCTTTTACTAAATCTCTCAATGTACTTCCTTCAGGCCCTTGCCATGTGGCAGAATAGGAAGGATTTGTAGATAAGAAAAAAGATATTACTAAAAAAATAAGATTTTTTTTATTTAATTATTGTATCAAACATATGGCTAAAATTGGGTAAAATATGTAGTAAATGATTACTACCCCACTATTCGATATACACAAAGACATGGGCGCACGATTCGTTAATTTTAACGGATGGGACATGCCGGTATGGTTTGAAGATTTAAACAAAGAACACATAAAAGTCAGACAAGAGGCGGGAATATTTGATGTAAGCCATATGGGAGAGATTGAAATTTCTGGTAAAGACTCAGAAAGTTACCTCGATTATGTTTTTACAAACTCGATTTTTGGTTTAAACCTGGGCCAAGCACGATACGGATTCTTTTGTAATGAATCGGGCGGAGTAATTGATGACGTTATAATATATAAGATAGCTAGAGAGCGCTTTTTTATATGTGTAAATGCGGGCAATACAGATAAGGTGTTCAGATGGCTGACTGATGCTTCTGCTAGCTATGATGTATCCGTGGCCAATCTAAGTAAATTCTATGGTCAACTTGCCATACAAGGCCCTAGTGCAATAAACTACATAAATGAATTTCTTCCTAGTTCCAACGTTGAATCTATAAAGAAGTACCATATCGCTCCGATATTAGAGCTAGAAACTAAGTATCGGAATCAGCTTGAATGGAAATGTCCCTACGGAAACAATTTTCTAATTGCTAGAACAGGATATACTGGAGAAGATGGTTTTGAATTATTTGTTCCAAACGAAAAAATTGTAGAAATTTATAAAAATATATTAGAATATTTTTCACCAAGCATTCAACCTTGCGGCCTTGGTGCAAGAGATACATTGAGAATCGAAATGGGGTTTCCCTTGTATGGTCACGAATTAAGCGAACAGCAATCCCCAATTGATTCTAATCTGGAACGATTTATAGATATGAAAAAGAAAGAATTTATTGGAAAATCTGAAATAGAGAAAAGTATGATTGATAGTAAAGTTTTTCTCATAGGTTTTAAAATGAATAGTAAAATGATTGCTAGAAGTGGATATGGGGTATTTCAAGAAGAAAAAAAGATTGGATATGTAACTAGTGGAACTTATTCACCCATACTTAAGAAGGGAATCGGCTTAGCGCTAATTGGTCGTAACTGGTCAGATTTAACTCAAATTAGTATAAAAATAAGGGATAATTATCAAAACGCGGAAAGAACTGACTATCCATTTATTTAGGGGGTAAAAATGTCAGAAGTAAAAGAAGAGTTGAGATACACAGAAGAACATGAATGGACCAATAATCAGAATGATATAGTCACGATAGGTATTACGGACCATGCTCAGGAGTCATTAGGTGAAATTGTATTTATTGAACTCCCTGATGTTGGGACTACTTTGGATAGATCTTCTACATTTGGAGTTATCGAATCTACCAAATCAGTTTCAGACCTATATTCCCCTATTGCGGGAGAAGTTGTTGAGGTTAACGGTTCTGTTGAGAATGAACCGGATATTATTAATAAAAATCCTTATGATGAAGGCTGGATTATTAAAATTAAAGCTAAACGCATAGAAGATTTAGATTCCTTGCTTACGGCGGAACAATACAAAAAGCTTATTGATGAATAAAGAAAAAACAAACTTACCTTCTTCGGATTCTTATGCAAATGTATATTCATTTGTCGACCGACATATCGGCCCTAGTCGTAGCGACATTGTAGATATGCTAAAATATCTCGACTGTGACAATTTGGATGAACTAATTTTGTCGACTGTTCCGAATCAAATCTTGCTTGATGTCCCTTTAAAAATTGATGCACCACTTAATGAACAAGAGGCACTTGCTTATTTAAAAGAGAGAATGGAGGAGAATAAAATTTTCAAAAGCTATATCGGAATGGGCTACCATGACACGATAACCCCAACTGTTATCTTGAGAAACATTCTGGAAAATCCAGGGTGGTATACGGCATACACACCTTACCAACCAGAAGTTTCTCAGGGAAGACTAGAAATGCTAATCAATTATCAACAGATGATAATGGACTTGACGGGACTAGAGGTTGCTAACGCATCTTTGTTAGATGAGGGCACGGCAGCTGTTGAAGCTATGCTGCTTGCCTTTCGGTATTCAAAAGACTCAAGAAATGTTTTTCTTGTATCTGATGGTTGCCACCCCCAGACTGTGAGTCTATTAACGGCTCGAGCAAAACCTCTTGGTATTGAAATCAAAATTGGTAATTTGACAAACTTAATTGAAGATAGCTCTACGCCCTTCTTTGGATTTATCGCCCAATACCCAGATACAATTGGAAATATTAAAGACTACGAGTTTTTAATAAAAAAAGGAAAATCAAGACAGTCGATATCAATCTTAGCCTGCGACCTTCTTGCTTTATCAATATTGAAATCTCCCGGTGAAATGAGTGCTGATATTGCAATTGGTAGTTCTCAAAGATTTGGAGTACCTATGGGGTTTGGAGGTCCTCATGCAGCATTTATATCCTGCAAAGAAGAATACAAAAGGCTTTTACCTGGAAGAATCATAGGAAGATCTGTTGATAAAAATAATAATCTTGCTTATAGAATGGCCCTTCAAACTAGAGAGCAGCATATTAGAAGAGAGAAGGCTACGAGTAATATTTGTACTGCACAGTCTCTTTTGGCAATTACGGCAGCTGCCTATGCTATTTATCATGGACCTAGGGGTATTAAAGGAATTGCAGACACAGTCCACCAGCTCACTCGAATTTTATCCAAAGGATTTTCACTTTTAGGTTTCGAAACATTAAATAAAGTTTATTTTGATACTGTTGCTGTTAAATCTCCAAAAAATAGATTATCAGCGATTAAATCAAGAGCCCTTAAAAATAAATTGAATTTTAGATTTTATAGTGCCGACATAATAACTATTTCTTTAGATGAAACAACAAAAATCTCCGACCTAAATAATATCCTAAAGTGTTTTTCTAGTTCGAGTGATATCGACTTGTTGGAGGTCGAAGATTCTCTTTTGTCAGATTTTGATGCAATACCAAACAACTTAAAAAGAACAAAGGATTTCCTTACTCACCCTGTTTTTAATTCCTACATATCCGAAACCGATTTTTTGAGATACATTAAACGGCTCGAAGATAAAGATATAGCGCTAAATAAATCCATGATTCCTTTAGGTTCGTGTACGATGAAATTGAATGCAACTACCGAGATGATACCTATAAGTTGGAGCAAGATAAATTCGATTCATCCCTTTGCCCCCAAATCCCAGACGAAAGGGTATAGATTTTTAATCAACAAACTGGAGACCGTGCTGTGCGACATTGCCGGTTTTGATCAAGTTTCTTTACAGCCCAATGCCGGAGCACAAGGCGAATTGGCCGGATTAATGACTATACGTGCCTTTCAAGAAGTAACGAACGAACAGAAGCGAGATATATGTTTGATACCTAGCTCGGCTCATGGAACAAATCCTGCAAGTGCGATTCTTGCGGGTTTTAAAGTCGAAATAGTAAAGTGTGACGACAAAGGAAATGTGGACACAAAAGATTTGGCATATAAAATCCAACAATATACTGATAGAATATCAACTTTTATGATTACCTACCCCTCTACTCATGGGGTATTCGAAGAGAACATTGGAAAAATTTGCAGAATGATTCACGATGCAGGTGGCCAGGTCTATATGGACGGGGCAAATTTAAATGCCATAGTGGGTATATCAAAGCCGGGACATTTCGGTCCGGACGTATGTCACATTAATCTCCATAAAACTTTTTCCATACCACATGGTGGTGGTGGTCCCGGAGTTGGCCCCATAGCAGTCAAAGAGCATCTGTCTGCTTTTTTGCCAAACCATAGTGTTGTTAAAAATGCAGGACCTGAATCGAGCTTTGGTCCAATCTCCTCAGCACCGTGGGGAAGTGCGTCAATACTAGCAATATCTTTAATGTATATAATGATGATGGGACCGGGTGGAATAAAGAAGGCAACCCAGGTTGCGATATTAAACGCTAACTATGTTGCTAAGAAACTGCGACCTTATTTCCCAATTTTATATACGGGTAGAAATGAACGTGTTGCACATGAATGTATTATCGATTTAAGAGATATTAGAAAACATCACGGAATCACGGAGGAGGATATTGCAAAGCGACTCATTGATTACGGCTTTCATGCTCCAACCATGTCCTTTCCCGTCCCCGGAACCTTAATGATAGAGCCAACGGAAAGTGAATCCAGGAAGGAAATCGACCGATTTTGTGATGCATTAGTATCTATACATAACGAAATATTGACTTATTCTAACATTCAAGAACCTAAGAGTTCCCCCCTAAAAAATGCTCCACATACTTTCTTCGATGTTATGAATAAAAATTTTAACTACCCATTGAATATTGCCTTTCCTATGCAAAATGATGATGCAACGGCTATTCGTTATATATCCCCAGTGGCCAGGGTAAATAACGCCTATGGCGATAAAAATTTTGCTTGTAGTTGCTTACCTGTAGATCAATATAAAACTGGTTAATTTCATATTCTAATGGAAATATATGCGTTATCTCGTAATTGCTGGAACCAGCCATCTAGTAACAAAAAGGCCTTCTCATTATAAATAATTTTTCTAATTTCATTTTTACTTTTAAGATAGTTCACATCGCCAAAAATCTTACCCTGGACAATAAAATATTTTATTAAATTATCTGAATAAAAAGGACCAGCTATTGATTTAACTTCCGTGTTAAGAATTACGTCTACCATAGTGCTGTCCAAACTATTTGGATCCAAATAGCCTAAATCTCCCGATTGTTTTTCGATTTTACCATTATCTAAATAATCTTTGATTAACTCCTCTGGATTACTATTAGTTTTTAAATTGCCCTCAATCTCTTTAATTTGTTCATCAACTAATTTTTTTTTATCGATAACAACAAGTGATAATTTGACTAAATCTCGTTCTACGATTCCCTCGTAATTTTTTTTATAATAATTTTTTATTTCTTTGTCTGTTATAACAATTTTATTTCGTACAACTATCGCGCCGATACTATCTCTAAGTAGTTGGTTTCTCCAGCCGAATCTTACTCTGTATTTATTTAGACCGGCTTTTTTGATTTCGTCTTCAAAAACCTTATCTCCCTCTTTTGCTCTCATGTCTCGTTCAATCAAATCCAACTTCTCTTCCGTAACCTGTATCCCCATTCGTTTGGCCTGCAGTTCGAGCAATTTTAAATCAAGCAATTCTTTCAGATATTTTGAATAATTTTTTTTATTTAAAGGGTTATCCCCACTTCCTTTAATGTGGTTTTTTAAATCCGACAAGAGAACTACTTCGTCGTTTACTACAGCTGCAATACCATCAGTTATTTCGGATTGACATAACTGGTGCGATGCAAAGAAAAGAAAAAAAATAAATATAAGATATCTAAACTTCATAAAATTGTTTTGGAATCTATTATAATCTTATCATTGTGAAATTCATAATTGGTTTTTACTATATCTTCCAAGTCTTTAATCTCTCCTATGAATTTCACCGTATCTTGGAGTTCTAGATTGTAATTTAAGAGCTCCGTTTCGATGTTTTTGATTCCCCCTAGCTCCAACATTCTCATTGTTAAAGATTGAGATTTTATCTGTAATCTTGCAATCCCAAGCCTCTTCATACTCAATTTTATTTCTGCTATATATATTAAGCTCAACAGCTCTTCTGGTACGGGTCCAAATTTATCTAACAACTCTTCAATAATTTCTAGGCAATCATTTTTGTCTTGTATGAGAGATATTTTCTTATAATAAAATAGCCTTCGTTCGACTGAGGAAATATAATCTTGAGGTATAAAAAGATCCTGATTGACAAATATTTCTGGGTCGAACGACTTCTCGGTCTTGCTGTATTGCACTCTATTAACTTCTTGTTCTAATAGTTCGAGATAAAATTCAATACCCACATCATAGATATTGCCTGATTGTCGAGTTCCAAAAAGATTTCCTGCCCCTCTTATTTCCAAGTCTTCTAACGCTAAATTGAAGCCAGACCCAAGCTTGGTTAATCTCTTGATAGCGCTTAGCCTTTTCTTGGCATTTGGCGTTATTTCTTCATTTGGTATCAGAAGATACGCGATTCCCTTTATATTCCCACGTCCTATTCTTCCCCGTAATTGATACAAATCAGACAGCCCGAAATTCTGGGCATTGTTAATTATAATTGTGTTTACACTCTTTATATCAAGACCTGACTCGACAATTGTTGTTGTAATAAGTATTGATATCTGACCATCGATGAATCCTTTTAGTTTATCTTCAATCTCTATCCCTTTCATTCGACCATGCACATAACCAATCTTTTCTTTAGGAAAAAGTGATTTAATTTCTTTATAAATCTTCTCGATGCTACTAATTTCATTATGAACAAAGAAAACTCTTCCTTCTCTCTTTAGTTCGTATTTAATTGCATTTTGTATTTTCGACTTATTATAAACTTCTACATATGTTTCAATTCCTAACCTTTCTTCAGGTGGGGTCGCAATCAAACTTATATCTCTCAGCCCACTAAGTGATAGTTGTAAGGTTCTGGGAATTGGTGTTGCGGATAGAGTTAGCGAATCGATTCCCACTTTTAACTTTTTAATTTTCTCTTTTGCGGATACGCCAAATTTGTGTTCTTCATCTATTACAATTAAGCCCAAATTCTTGAATTCTAATTTGTCGGATAGCACCTTATGCGTGCCAATTAATATGTCGATTGTCCCCTTTTTTAAACCCTCTTCTATCAAAATTGCTTTTTTCGTTTTGGTAAATCGCGACATCGCCTCAATCCTAACAGGAAATTTATTAAATCTTTGTAGGAAAGTATTTAGATGTTGATGAACGAGCGGCGTAGTGGGGGCGATAATTATCGTCTGTTTGGAATTCATAGAGGCTAAATAGGCCGCCCTTAATGCTACCTCCGTTTTTCCAAACCCGACATCACCACATATTAATCTATCCATTGGTTTTGGTAATTGCATATCTTGATAGGTATTGGTAATTGCATTTTTCTGATCAATTGTTTCTTTGTATTCGAATGTTGATTCAAATTCATCAAGCTCTTTTTCGTTTATTTTGTAGGGGAAACCATCAACTGATTTTCTTTGAGCGTACAGACTTAATATTTCTCTGGCTACATCTTCAGCAACTTTTTTTGCTTTTTTAACCTTAATCCCCCAAGATTTATTTCTTAAGGAATCCAACTTGGCTGTTTTAGCCAATCCGACATATTTCTGAATTAAATCAATTTTGTCTATGGGAATAAGAACTATGTCATTAAAACTAAATTCACATTCAACAAAGTCGATTGCAGAGCCATCTACCGTCTTATTCTTTATTCCTTTGTAAATACATAATCCAAAATTTTTGTGAACTATTAAATCACCGATATTTAAGTCCATAAAGTTGGATAACTTCAATGACGAATTTGCATAGCCTACTGCTTTTTCCCGGTAAACTGCAGGCTGGTTTGCTTTATTGAAAGATACGAAAAGACTTTTATTGTTTTTTAAATAAAAAGATTTCCTAAGAAAGCCTTTAGTGAAATGAATTTTATCCAAGACCGTTGAATTCATGTCTCTTTTTAACTTATTCTTTGTGTCGTCATCTGTTATTACGTAGATTAATTTAGCAAAGGATTTGTTTTTAATTGTTTTTTCCAACAAATCTACGGAGTTGTCATACAAGTCTCGTAGTGGTTCCACATCTAAGTTGAGATTAATTGTTTTATATGGTTGGCGAACTGGATTTAAAAATACCGTCTTATTTTTAGAAACAAAATTCGATATTTTATCTCTTCTATTATTTGAAAAGAAATGTGATTCGGAATCGAATATCAATATAGACCCAGATTTGATTGTATCCAATAGAAGCGAATCGGGATTTTTGGTTGTGTTTAGATAATTTTTTATGTGCACAATCTTAATTTGTTCAAAATGATGCCCACTTCGTCTCTCGTTTGATAAATTAAAATTCTGTATTGTTGATATAGAATCTTTATAAAATTCTATTCTTATTGGAAATGCATACGAAGGTAGAAAGGTATCGACTATAGAACCTCTAACGGAGTAATCACCAAGGTCTTCTACAAATTCTTTTTTTGTGTAGCCATAGTTTTCCAATTGGTTGATTAGCGAGGCCCTTGTACATTCTTGATCAGTTTTCTTCAGGATTGAGTATTGAATACTATCTTCTCTAGGTAGGGAACAAAACAGGTTTTCTTTGTCTATAAATTTAATTTTTTTATGTTCATTCCGTTCGACAAAAGATAATATATTTAAAAATAAATTCCTACTACTTTCTTCAGATTCCGAATGAAAGAGCTCGTTTTCTAAATAAAAAGTTGACAAACCAAAACTTTCCTCGAGATGCTCAATAAGTATTTCGCAATCTTTAGAAGTGTTTGTTACAAAGAAGATATCTTCCGAATATTT
Organism: Spirochaetales bacterium; assembly: GCA_002730475.1. The sequence continues at coordinate 70,216 of PCAG01000002.1, forward strand.
ATTATATAGTTCCGCGATTATTGCCGAGTTTATAAAATCATTAGAGCCATAAATCGAGTAAGGGCTATGTTGATCTAGATTAATATTTAATGACTCAACGATATCTTCTTTAAGTGGTGATAATTTATCGGATAAATTCAGATTTGATTTCATCTATATTTCTTAGAATTTCGTCCCCCATTCCAGAGCAGCTAACCATTGTACCTTTCCCGTCTTTGTTGATATCTTGAGTTCTAAACCCAGCATTGAGAGTATTGGACACCGCGGTCTCAATCAAATCCGATACATTGTTCAAATTCAATGAATACTCGAATAGCATTGCAAGAGACATTATTGCTGCTATAGGGTTGGCGAGGTTTTTTCCAGCGATATCCGGGGCACTTCCATGCACTGGCTCATATATAGCATTTTTCTCCCCGATTGATGCTGATGGTAACATTCCGAGCGACCCAGTAAGCTCCGCAATCTCATCACTAATAATGTCACCAAAGAGATTGCTAGCTAGAATTATATCAAATGTAGATGGTCTTTTAATTACCTGCATAGCGGCATTATCAATATATAAATGCTCAAGTTCGACATCATTAAATTCAGTTTCGTGTACTTCGGTAACAACGTCTCTCCACAACTGCATAACTTCTAATACATTGGCTTTATCCAAAGAAGTGACTTTGTTGTTCCTTCTCCGTGCATGCTTAAATGCCTCTTGGGCTACTCTTCTAATTTCATCTTCGTTGTAAATCAAAGTATTAGCTCCAACCCTTTTCTTATTTATTGTTTTTACAAATCTCGGTTCGCCAAAATATATTCCTCCTGTTAGCTCTCTTACAACCAAAATATCTGTATTCCTAACGAACTCCTCTTTTAAACTTGAAGCTCCTATCAACGCTGGAAAAACTTTCCCGGGCCTTAGATTTGCAAAAGCTTCCAATTCTTTTCTTAACATCAATAAACCTTTCTCGGGTTTTAGATGATGGTCAATCTTTTCCCATTTTTCACCACCAACGGCCCCTAATAACACCGCATCGGACTCGATTGCTTTATCAAGTACCGATTGACTTAGGGGTCCTCCGTTTTCATCAATTGAAGCACCACCAAAAAGGTCTTGTTCGATTTCGAAATTAAAATCTTTTTTAAAGTAATCGATTATTTTTAGACACTCATTTGTGACCTCGATGCCAATTCCATCACCTGGTAAAATTAAAATCTTTGCCATACTTGTCCCTTGTTTAATCCTTAACCCTTAAAGTTACTTTGTTTTTTGTTTCACCTAGACCCTCGATGCTTATACTTACTACATCTTGATCTTGTAACGAACCTACGCCACCGGGTGTTCCAGTCAAGATTAAATCTCCTTTGTTCAGAGTCATAACTTTGCTTATGTAGCTAATTAAAAAGTCGATTTTATGAACCATTAACGATGTGCTAGACTCTTGCTTAACTTGATTATTTACAATAGTTTTAATCTTAACATTTTGATAATCAATTTCATCTGATATATATGGACCAACTGGGCAAAATGTGTCAAAACCTTTTGCTCTCGAGAATTGTATATCAATAGATTGCAAGTCGCGTGCTGTAACATCATTTACACATACCCCTCCCAGTATATAATCATAGGCTTTTTCTTTACTAATCCACTTGGCTTCTTTTTTTATTACTATTCCAAGCTCACCTTCGTAATCGACTTTGGAACTCATGTGGTTTGGATAGACTATATCCTCATTCCAAGCGATTAAAGAGGAAACAGGTTTTAGAAACATTAGTGGTTCTTTGGGGGGATGTTTTTTCATCTCTTCTGCGTGATCATAATAGTTCAATCCGATTGCCACAATTTTAGTTGGATATCCAACTTCTGAAAAACCATCAAATTTCATATTAATACTCTACATCATATAGATAAAGGCCTTCTGCTGGAGCACTTAGATTAAGTTTTAATCTCTTTTCTTTCTTGATGGCCAAATCTATATCCTCTTGCTTTATTTTACCTCTTTCGTAATTAATCAAGCAACCAACAATCAGTCTTACCATTCCTCTCAAGAAACCGTTCCCAGCGATAAACAAATCTATATAATTAGCATTTCTTTTTATAGATACCTTTTTGACTATTCTTGTAGTTGATTCTCCGGCATATCCAGTCTTGCAAAAGTTTTTAAAATCTTTTTCGCCAACAAACTTTTTTGAGCATTCTCGGATTGCCTCTATATCCAACTCCTTCTTGATAAACCAAAACCTACCTTCTTCAAAAACCGTGCAGGGATTTACGGTCTTTATTCTATACAAATAAATCTTTTTTTTGGAGCTATGTTGCGAATGAAAGCCTTCTGACACTTTGCTACATTTCTTAACCCGTATTTCTTCATTAAGTAGGCTATTCAAATCGTTTCTTAATCCAATCATATTGATTTTACGGTTTCCGTCGATGTGAAAATTGGCTACCTGATTATGGGCATGAACACCACTATCAGTTCTGCCGGAGCCCAATAGGGTTATATGTCTTTTGTAGATATCCTTCAAACATTTTTCTAGCTCTCCCTGAACTGTTGGGGACCCTCTTTGTCTTTGCCATCCACAAAAGTTTGTACCAATGTATTCAATATCAAGTCGTATATTCATTTTTGCATTTTAATTCTCTTATCTAGAAGAGGATAGGTAAAATCGATTATCATATTTAAAGAAATAAGGACAATTGTATAAATAATGGTCAATCCACAAATAAGGGGATAGTCTCTATTGATTATTGAAAATACAAACATCCTCCCCATTCCGGGAATCGAATAGATACTTTCAACCACAAACGATCCTGTAATCATAAAGGCCGCGATAGGCCCGATTGCCGTTGTAAAAGGGACAAGGGAATTTCTGACAATATAGAAGTTTAATAACGATTTCGGATTTATGTTGTTAATTCTAGCATTTCTCACGTACATAGAGCCTTCAGTTTCGTTCATCGACTCAACCATTAATTTTGTTAGGAAGGAAATTGAAGGAATTGACAAAGTCAGGACGGGAAGGATATAGCTGGCGGGTGTTTCAAGTAAAGCGGCGGGAAGAATTGGAAACTTAACGGAGAAAAGAATTATTAATATTGCTCCTAGTAAAAATGTTGGAATTCCAACAGATGCATAAAGAAAAAAACCGATTAGTTTTGTCACGAAAGACTCTTTCTTTTGAAATAAGAAAATTGCAAGATAAAGCGATGCGCAAACTGTGACCAATAATGATATTGATCCTATTTTTAACGAAAAAGGAAAACTCTTGGCTATAATTTCGTTCACATTTTTTCCAGTGTAAAAATATGAAGGCCCCAAATCAAATTTAATCATGTTCCCCATATAAGACGTATATTGGTTCAGGACTGGCTGATCTAGTTTGTATTTTTTTTCTATGTTGGCTTTCACTTTTGGCGGCAGTTTCTTTTCGGAATCAAAAGGTCCACCTGGCAAGGTTCTTAATAGGATAAAAGTTGCAGATATAACTATAAATAGAACGACTATCGCACTAATGAGTTTAATTAAGAAATAATTATTCTTCATGGTTTGTTATAAAAAAGTTCTTAAATGTCTTGATATTCTTTGCGTCAATCGCAACAACTGACAATTTGTTTCTTCCAGGACCTAGCTCAACCCTGAAAGATTCTTTAATACTTTTCCTTTTTTGGGATACCAATCTAAATTTCTTCTCATTTATAAAATAATTGATATTTTTAAGATTTGTTGCATCTTCAACAGAAGATTTTATCTCAATTTTATTGTTACCCTCTGAGAATTGGGTTTCGATATTTATACTAGGAGGCTCTTCGTACTGACCGATTATTTTTGATTTTACAAAAGACCCTTTCTCGTCTTGACTAACTTTGAAAGTCGTGGACTTTGGAGCCCAATATAATCGTTTATCTTCAGTCGCTACGAGGAGAAAATTTATTGTTTCACCAATTGCATCAACTAAATTGCCATGCGTTATTGTTCCAAGCACAATGGCATTGTTGCTAGGATCCGAAAATACTATTTTTTCTCCTGTAAATCTGTAATTTACCGCTTCCTGAAACTTAACAAACGAATTAATTTCTTCAAAAGGTATCGAGATTTCTTTATCAAAGAATGAATGTGAAACCTCATCATGGAACCTTATAGTGAAATTTATAAAATCGGAATATAAGTTTTTTTCCAACAGCAGATTGCTGTTTACCGTTACATCTTTTTTGTCTAGTGAATTGATTTTATGATTTTTATCTTTAATGATTAAATTCTTGTCTCTAGTTAAAATTTTAATATAGCACTCATCACAATTATTTTGGATTTTTTTTAATTGTATTTCTAGACCTAGCTCTACATTCTCGTCTAAATTGTTTTTTGGGACAATCCGATAAGCAAATTTTGGAAAAATAAATTCTGGCCTCTTTATTTTAATGTCTGAACTTACTTCCTTTATGCTGGTCAACCTTGGCCTTAATGGATCATCAAAGGAAAGGTTGGATAATGCAAACTGTATTATATCACTACTATCCTCTGCCCAACTAGGAATAACCAGCTCCATTTTAAATCTTTTATTCTCTTTACCTTTCAGGGTACCAACAAAAAAGTATTTATTATTAAGAAATGTGTTCTCTGAATTTGTAACAAGAACCAGGTTGGAGAATTTTTCTTTAGAATTATTTTTTATTTCAGCGACTATCGATTTTGTTTTACCAGAATCCAATATTATTTCCGGGTTAATTTTCAACCCCAGCTCTTTATAATTTGTATTGGCTCCACTGTTGTTCTTAATCTTAAAGTTATCTATTTTTGAAGTTAATGATTTAGTGATATTCCTTGCCATAATTGATAATTCGTTTTCCATCAAAGACAGAAAATTGTCTGTATTGCCATTGAAGCTGAATTTTTTCATATAATCCGAATTCAGTATTGCTTGAGAAAATTCAATCAACTCATCTTCCTCCGCGGTATTTTCGCCTGGACTATAGATGATATAAGGCTTTCGGCTTAAACCTGGCTTGAGAAGTTCCTCTGTCGCTTCCTTGTCAAACAATAATTTCCCGTTTTTAAAATCCGCTGATACAAAGTTAATATCCGGACGAATGCCGTTTAGGTGAACTTGGTAATTTTTTGGGCTCAAATATTCTGCGATGGTTAGCTTTATTGCTGATCCATCATTTTGCTCATAAACTTCTTGCACCGTCCCTTTGCCAAAAGTGGTCTCCCCAATAATTAAACATCTTTTGTTGTTTTTCAGGGCACCTGCAACGATTTCGGATGCACTAGCACTTCCTCTATCAACGAGCACTATGATTGGCCCGGTAAATTTTTTAATAGGCGCAGCAGCTGTGAAGAAAGGTCTGTTCATATTCGATTTTTTACCCTTAGTTGATACTATTAGTTTATTTTTCAGAAAGATATTTGATATTTGCAATGCTTGATCAAAAAGACCACCAGGATTTCCTCTTAAATCGAGAATTAAAGACAATATCCCTCCTCCCCTTAAGGAGCTGAACGCCTCCTGAAATTGCTCGAACGTATTTGACTGAAATGATTTTATTTTTATATAACCTATGTTGTTTTCGAGAATCTTTGATGAAATACTTTCAATGTTTATTATGTCTCTGATTATGTCAAACTTAATCAAGTCTTCTGCATTCTCTCTTTCGATGTATAGCGTTGTGCCGGTCCCCTTCTCGCCTCTTAATAATTGTATTGCTCGCTCTAGTGTTATTCCATCTGCGCTATTTGATTCAATTCGCCGTATTACATCGTTGGCATTGATTCCTGCTTTAGATGCCGGCGTACCTTCAATAGGAGAGATAATTGTAAGCTTCTCATCTCTTATCCCAACAACAATTCCAATCCCCCCAAAGCTTCCTTTGGTTTCTACTAAAAATTGATTTAAATCATCTGGTTCGATTATTGATGAATATTCATCTATCTCTTGTAAGACTGCATTGGCTACATGGTAAGCTAACAGGTTGTTTTTATGATTGGCGATATCTTTTTCTTCTAGCAAAGTAATTATTGTGTTCAAATTTTTACCTACATCGATTAAATTCCTATTCTTCTTGAGTACAATATGCTCGTTGGTGTTATCAACTTTAACCTCTATCTCTAGATTCTCATTTGGAGTATTTAAAATTCGGATGAATACTTCATCGGAGAAAGCATTTATAGAGTTTATGGCACTGGCAAAGATTTTTGCAAAGGCGCTGTCCTCATAAAAGTAGGAGTTTTTCTCTATATAATAAACGGTTGAGTCAATTATCTCCTCATTATTAGCATAGGTGCTCGAAGATGTCAGAATGACCAAAAAGCAGGCCAATAAGATTTTTAAGCAATATTTGATTAAATTCATTAAAACATTATAGAATATTTATTTATAATTTTATAATATGAAAAAGAACCTCAAAATCGGACTTGCCCAAATCAATTCTAAGGTGGGGGACTTGCAGTTCAATTTTAGTAAGATTTCCAACTTAATCAGTCTTGCTAAAAAACACAAAGTGGACTTACTTTGTTTCCCCGAACTTGCCCTAACTGGGTATCCGCCAGAGGATTTATTGCTAAACAAGAAATTCCTTAAGTCTATAGACACAGCTGTAAAAAATTTAGAAAAGATTACCAATGGCATTAGTGTGATTGTTGGCTACCCAAGAAGAATCGACAAAAAACTTTTTAATGTAGCTGGCGTTTTCGTTGAAGGTAAGCTGCAAAAAGAATATAAAAAATTTCACTTACCAAACTATGGGGTTTTTGATGAGAACCGTTATTTTGAAAAAGGTGTAGAACCGGTAACGTTCACTATTCATAATCATAAAATTGGTATTACCATTTGTGAGGATATCTGGGTCGACACAAAAGTAATTAACGAAAGAATTAGTGATGATGCTATTGACTTATTGATTAATCTGTCTGCTTCACCGTTTAGTTTGGACAAACAGAAAAAACGATTACATATACTAAAAAAGATTTCCAAGAAAAACCGTATTGGAATTTGTTACTGTAATATCATCGGAGGACAAGACGAACTTGTTTTTGATGGAAGAAGTATGATTCTGGATAATAGCGGCAACGTTGTAGCTTATGGAAAAGAATTCGAAGAAGATTTGTTGATTAAAAATATTAACTTTAAACAAGGCAGATCCTCGGTCTGCCTATCTAAAAAAGACAACTCTCATTATTTAGAAAAAGTTCTTTCAGCTCTGTGCCTAGGACTGAAGGATTATGTTTATAAAAATAATTTCAGCAAAGTCTTGTTAGGCATTTCTGGAGGTATTGATTCAGCGCTAGTCACGGCAATTGCGGTAAAAGCTTTAGGTAAAAAGAATGTTTTAGGGATTGCCCTACCAACGCAATACAGCTCTGATAAAAGCCTTAATCTTGCAAAAGAATTGTCTCGCAATCTTGGTTTTAAGCTAAGAGTAGCAAATATTCAGGGTATTTTTGAGGGTACTAACAAATTGTTGACTGATACGATATATGGAAAGACTGCGCAAGATACAACCGAGGAAAATTTACAAGCACGAATTAGAGCCAATGTTCTAATGGCCACATCGAACAAGCTAGGACATTTGTTGCTGTGCTCAGGGAACAAGAGTGAGATAAGCATTGGATATTCTACTTTGTATGGTGATGCTACAGGTGGATTGGCAATACTTAAAGATATACCAAAAACTTTAGTCTATAAATTAGCCAGATTTTACAATCAACTCAGCCCTGACAATTTAATCCCCAAAGAAATTATTCTCAGGGAACCATCTGCAGAGCTTAAAGAAAATCAGAAAGACTCAGACTCTCTGCCGCCCTATGGAATATTAGATGCAATTCTTGAATTATATATTGAGGAAGGAAAAAGTTTAAAAGAAATTTCATCTGCATTAAAAATTAGCCCATTACTCGTTTCGGCTATTATACAAAAAGTAAATAATAGTGAATTTAAGCGAAGGCAATCGCCTCCGGGGATTAAAATTACCGCTAAAGCTTTTGGTCGGGATAGGCGATATCCAATCACAAATAGATTTATTGATGCTTGATTAAAAGCTTGCAAATAGAATAATATAAATAAAATGCAATTTATAAAGCCAAAGAAGCAACTTGAAATTATAAAGCAAAATGTTGATGCCATAATTCCTGAAGATGAGTTTATAGAAAAGCTTGAATCTTCTTATGAAAAAAATGTGCCACTAAGAGTGAAGGCGGGTTTTGATCCTACCACATCCTATCTGCATTTAGGACATTCTTTAATCCTTAGAAAACTCAAAGTATTTCAAGAGCTAGGACACCAAATATGCTTCTTAATTGGAGATTTTACTGCAAAGATTGGTGACCCGACTGGAAGAGACAAGACTCGACCACCCTTAGATGAAGAGACAATAGGCAACAATGCTTCAACCTACAAAGACCAAATGTTTAAAATACTTGAGGATAAAGATGTAGAGATTTTGTACAATTCAAAATGGTTTAATGGTTTCGATTTAAGTAGCTTAATCCAACTCACCTCTTTAGAGAATGTTGCTAGACTTCTAGAGAGGGACGATTTTAAAAAGAGATACCAAACAGGGGAGGCAATCACTGTAACAGAATTTCTTTACCCTATGCTCCAAGCGTATGATTCGGTCATTGTGAAGTCGGATATCGAAGTAGGGGGGACGGATCAGATGTTTAATATTTTATTAGGAAGGCAAATTCAAAAGGCTTTTGACATGCCCCAACAAATTGGAGTCTTTGTGCCAATTTTAGAAGGTCTTGACGGAAAGATGAAAATGTCAAAAACTCTCGACAACCACATAGGGCTCAACGATTCCCCAGAGGAAATGTTTGGAAAAGTCATGTCAATTTCTGATGATTTGATGTCAAAGTATATAAAACTACTTTATTTTGATAGAAGTGATTTCTTTAAAGATATATCCAATCCTCTTGATAGAAAAAAAATTCTTGGACATACAATTGTTTCCGAATATTATGACACACTTTCTGCCGATTCATCGCAAGAATTGTTTGAAACGAAATTCAGCAAGAAAGGTTTTCCTGGCGATATTTCTGAGGTACAAATTAAACTGAAAGATAAAAATCTTTTAGACCTTTTAGTAGAAATATCTGAAAATTCCTTTTCACGATCAGAATTAAAAAGACTTATAAAAGACAAAGCAATTGAAATCAACGGAGATAAGTTGATATCTTTAGATTGTTTGCCCAAAGAAGAGGCGAAGTGGAAAATCAAAATAGGAAAAAGAAATTTTTATAAAATTAAGTTTATTTAAACGAGTGAGTTAGTAAGCCGAATTCTGTTTTATGTGACCATCTATCTAGGATAATAATTACTTATTATCTCAAGCGATCTACCCCGAAGCATGTGGAAGGGATACCAGCTTCTATACTTGATCTTTCTCCAAGTGGGGTTTGCCTTGCCAAGATTTGTCGCCAAATCTTGCGGTAGTCTCTTACACTACCTTTTCACCCTTACCATTAATATCATATGAGTATTAATGGCGGTTATTTTCTGTGGCACTTTCCGTTGCCTCGCGACACCTGGGCGTTACCCAGCACCATTTCCCTTAGGAGTCCGGACTTTCCTCTTGTTTAAAACAAGCGATCACTCAACTCACTCGAGACTATAATTTATGGTAGAATCGCGCTTTTTGCAAGTTTATCGGCGATGGAATTCTCTTCTCTTGGTATAAGACTCAATTTTAGCGGGGATTTAATCCTACTGTGTAATTCTATAGCCTGCCTTAGAAGAGGCAGCAATTTTGCGTCTTTACACTTCCATTGATTATTAAATTGCATGCATATCAATTTGGAGTCGGAAAAAATTTGTACCTCCTCCGCTGTAATGTCCTTATCCAAAATTAATTTTAGTGCCAGTATCAATGCCTCATATTCAGCAATATTATTAGTAACAATATCTTTTAATGGTCTGGAGTATTTTTCCTCGGATTTGTTGAGAACTATATAAATACCAACACCCCCTGATCCAGGATTGGGCTGACAAGCACCGTCTATAAAAATTTTTACAACAAAATTCATAAAACTTAGTTTATCTCAGGTGTCAATATCTTCTTTGAACAACACGGACACAAAATAATTTCATTCTCTTGTAAAACCTTTATGTATGTTTGAGGTGGAATCTTCATATAGCAATGCCCACATATTCCTTCTTTTGCTTCGACAACTACGGGAGGATTGTAAGCGAGCAATCTTGTGTAAATTTTTAGAATCTCATCATCAATGCTTTTCACCATTTTAGACCTGGTATTTTCAACTACTTCTATCTCCAATTCTGATTTTTGTAGCATAGATTCTAATTCTTTTATCTCGTCTTTTAGTGGACTTAACTCTTCGTCAAATCTTGATTGAAGTGATTCTAAATTTTTTGTTGACGACTCAATTTGTTCCATAATCTTTAATTCAGAGTCTTCAACTTCTATTTTTGTCCTTTTTAAGTCTCCCGTCTCCTTTTGTAAAGCTTCAAATTCTTTGGAAGAACTTATAGAAAACAATTTATCCTCGAGCGTTTTAATTTTTTCATCGATATCCATTGTTTGATTTTGAAGAGAATTGATTTCCTTATTCAAATCCGTAATTTTATTATCTAAATTATCTATTTTTGCTTCGTCGTTCTTAATCTTCGTGGTTAATGAGAGGATTCTTCCTGGTACTTCTTTCACCGTGGCCTGTATATCGGCAATTTGAGTATCGAGCTTTTGTAAGTCTAACAGAGATTTTATCTCATCTTTCATCATAATAGTTCTCTCTGGGCCCAACTGGATTCGAACCAGTGACCGCCCGGTTATGAGCCGGATGCTCTAACCAGCTGAGCTATGGGCCCATCATAGAATCAAATAAAAATCTAATATTATCTAATCTACAACACTTTATCAATTTTCCAATTAATTACTACTTTACACTTTAATAGTACTGATTGACACCAAGACGGATGAATTTATAATACTACTTTTTACCCACGCAGGACAGATGAAAACTTTTTTTGTAGTATTATTTCTTTTATTTTGGCCATGTTCTGTTCTTGGAATTACCGACGAAAGACAAATTAAAGAAGATGTTGGCTGGATAGAAAAGCTTGATAGCGAGATTGACTTATATTCCAAAATTATCGATATCAAAAATTCAGAAACAAATTTAAATGAGGCTCTAGACGACACCAAGCCCACGGTTTTTATCTTAGCGTACTATACTTGTCCACGAATGTGCACTTTTTTATTAAATGGTGCTGAAGAAGTCATATCTTCTAATACGAAAATTAGGCCAGGAGTGGATTACAATTTGGTTACATTAAGTTTTGATGAAGCCGATAGTTCAGAAATTGCTACAAAAAAACAAGAAAAATACACAGAAAACCTTGGGGAAGACGAAGAATGGAGTTTCTTCGTGGCTAATCGTGGAAGCATTGAAGCGATTACTGAATCAGTCGGATTTAAATTTACTAGAGATGGGGATGAATTTGCTCATCCTGCGGGTATAATAGTTCTAACAAAAAATAGAAAAGTTTCTAGATACTTGCCTGGCGTCCTTTTTGATCCTAAAGATTTCAACCTGGCTCTGCTAGAAGCTTCAGATGGGGTCATTGGACGTTCTTCATTATCGGACAGAGTCCTTCTTTATTGTTACGATTTTGACCCTGTGGGTAAAAAATACGCCCTACAGGCTTTGAATGTTATTAAGCTTGGTGGTGCAGTAACTTTATTGTGCCTAGGGGTGTTTTTGGGCTTTATGTGGCTTAAGGAAAAAGGAGGAAGAAATAAATGAACTGGTTACCGCCTGCCGCTTCTACTTTTGCATACAACGTGGATTTCGTCTTAACTTTGATTACTGTCATCTCTGTAGTTTCATGTGTGTTAATCGCCTTCTTGCTTATTTATTTTGTAATAAAATATAGAAGAAGATCCGATAATGATCCTACTCCGGCTATAACACACGATAGTTTTTTAGAAACCCTCTGGACGGTAATACCAACTATATTGTGCATAGTTATTTTTATTTACGGATATATTTACTACGATGAATATACAACCACCCCTAAAAACGCATATGAGATTAATGTTACTGCAAAAAAGTGGATGTGGTCTTTCGATTATCCCAATGGAAAAAAAACACTAAATGAATTATATGTGCCACTTGACCAGCCTATTAGGCTTGTAATGCAATCAGAAGATGTCCTACATAGTTTTTTTGTTCCCGCATTCCGAGTTAAACAAGACACGATTGGTAATCGATATACATTTATCAACTTTACTGCTACTGAGGAGGGAGTTTATAAATTATATTGCACTGAGTATTGTGGAGCTGGACACTCAAATATGGATGGCAAAGTACACGTGTTAGGCAAGGCTCAATATGCGGCTTGGGAATCTAACTCAGAGGCGGATGTTGTACGAGCCTCGGCTGACCTCTCGTTAGATAAAATCGGTAAGGAGCTCCATCAGAGTGCGGGATGCGTTGCTTGTCACAATGTCAATGGAGCCGATGGTGGTCTTGGACCAACATGGAAAGGTTTATTTGGTACAAAAAGAAAATTTGAAGATGGCAGTTCTCTTGTGGCAGATGAAAACTACCTAAGAGAATCTATAGAAATTCCAACGGCAAAAATGGTTAAGGGTTACCAGCCCATAATGCCTGCCTATAAAGGTGTCTTGGATGACTCTCAGATAACTGCACTAATTGCGTATATTAAGACGTTAAAATAGGGAGCGAATAGAATATGTCTAGCGATAATGAGAAAAATTACTTAGAAAACGGCAAAGGCTTCTCTTCGTGGTTCTTTACCATGGATCATAAACGATTAGGGGTGATGTATCTTTGTGCAATCAGTGTATTTTTCATCCTCGCATCAATTGCATCTTTCCTTTTAAGGATTGAGCATCTGTCGCCCGGCCAAACAATCATAGATGCACATACCTACAACGTTTTGTTCACTTTGCATGGCGCAATGATGGTATTTTTATTTATTGTTCCTGGGGTTGCGGCTAGCTTTGGAAACTTTTTAATCCCCCTTATGATTGGAGCAAGGGATGTAATCTTCCCTAAATTAAATTTATACAGTTTTTGGATTTACTGTTTGGGGGCTTTAGTTCTTCTGGTTTCTCTTGCTGCGCCTGTGGACACTGGTTGGACATTCTATACCCCATATTCTATTGAGTCAGGAACCAATGTCATTCTTGTAACCACAGGAGTTTTTATCTTAGGGTTCTCCTCGATTTTAACTGGAATAAACTTTATCGTTACTATTCATAAATTACGAGCTCCAGGTTTGACGTGGGACAATCTTCCTCTTTTTTGTTGGGCCGCATATGCTACATCTCTTCTGCAAGTTTTAGCAACACCCGTAGTTGCAATAACGTTGGTATTGCTTATGGGAGAACGGTATTTTGGACTAGGATTTTTTGATCCCTCAAAGGGCGGGGACCCCGTTCTGTTTCAACATTTCTTTTGGTTTTACTCTCACCCAGCAGTTTATATCATGATTCTTCCAGCTATGGGAATCGTCTCTGAGATAATCCCTGTGTTTTCGAGAAAACCCATTTTCGGATACAAAGCCATTGCCTATTCAAGTCTTTCTATAGCGTTGATAAGTTTCCTTGTTTGGGGACACCATATGTTTACAAGTGGTCAATCAAAATTCATGAATATACTTTTTTCTGCTATTACTTTTGCCGTGGCTATCCCAACTGCCATAAAAGTTTTTAATTGGTTATGGACCATGTATAAAGGATCGATAGAGCTTAGTTCTGCTATGTTATACTCACTAGCCTTTGTCTTCTTATTCACGATTGGAGGGCTAACAGGTTTGTACTTGGGAGCGCTCGCAGCGGATATTCATCTTCATGATACATATTTTGTTGTTGCGCATATGCATTATGTTATGATTGGTGGCACCGTTTTTGGTTTTTTTGCAGCTCTTCATTTCTGGTATCCAAAAATGTGGGGCAAGATGTTTGATGAATTCAAAGCAAAAATCGCTTTCGTTCTAATCTTTATAGGTTTTAATGTTACTTTTTTCCCCCAATTCATAATGGGGACTCTTGGTATGCCTAGAAGGTATTTCAATTATGATCCGGAGTTTACATTTCTTCATCAGCTCTCAACCTATGGAACATGGATTCTTGGAATTGGCTTCATTGTGATGTTGTATACTTTTCTCAAGCCTATTTCAAAAGCGGAGGCTAATCCATATAAATCGACATCTCTAGAGTGGAGCATGATGTCGCCTCCACCGACTTTGAATTTTGATGAAATTCCTGCCGTGACGGGGTCTACTTATGCTTATGGTACTAGGCAAGAAGTTGACTAATGAAAAATGGAATATAGACTACTCAGGGCTATGGTTTTTACTGAACCCAACTAAGCTGAACGGGAGTTAAGATATGGGACTGGTTGGTATGACTTCAAAATTCTTTAAATCGTTGGCTTATCCTTCGGAAATGCTACCTCCAATTGTTGCTGATGATGAACATCATCATCTTGATCCACAACTTGAACATAGCGCTGCCAAATTCGGAATGTGGCTTTTTTTGGCGACAGAACTTTTATTGTTTGGTGGGCTTTTCACCGCATATGCAATTTTCAGAGCTAAGTATCCCGAAATGTTTCATCATGGATCGGGCAGCCTAGACTTGGTTCTTGGTTCGATAAATACCGTGGTACTGATTTTCAGTAGTTTAACAGTTGCTGTAGCTGTTAGTGCCATTCAAGAAAATAAAATTAAATTGGTAAAATTAATGCTTTGGATAACAATAATCTGTGGTCTCATTTTTGGAATAAATAAATATTTTGAATATTCATATAAACTTCACCATGATATAACACCTGGAACGGATATCTTTTACTCGCTTTATTATGCTGCAACGGGTATTCATATGCTTCATGTTTTTATAGGAATAGGTGTTCTATCGTTTATTTTGCATAGAACATGTAAAGGTTATTACTCGAAAGATAATTTTACTACAATTGAAATTGGGGCTCTGTATTGGCACTTGGTTGACGTAATATGGATTTATCTTTTCCCTTTATTATATTTAATTGGATGAGGAGATTTTATGGCAAGCTCAAAAGTATATAGACAATATTTAAATATTTGGGTTCTCTTAATGGTTCTTACTATATTAACCGTCGGAGCCGCACAGTTTGATTTTGGGGGACTCAATGTTCCAATCGCACTAATCATTGCATCAATTAAAGCGGGCGTTGTTGCTTTGTATTTCATGCATCTAAAGCATGAAGATAATATGACATGGGTCTTTGTTATATTCCCCTTGTTCTTATTGGCTTTATTTATAGGTTTTTCTGCTGGCGATGTATTTACCCGTCTTTTAAACTAATCTAAATGGGCATTCTTGAAAGATTAACTATCTCCTCTTTAGTCGTATTGCTTGTCTGGGGTAATATGGTGAGCGGTTTAGGGGCCGGACTTGCGTGTCCGGATTGGCCTCTGTGTTTTGGGCAGTTCTTCCCTCAGCTTAATTTTCCAATCTTCATGGAACATACGCACAGGCTACTAGGGCTCCTAGTGGCGATATTTTTTATTTTTTTGGCCAGGCGTCGATTAAAAACATATATAGGCAAACAGAAGCTTCTTCCTGTATTGTGCTCTATCCTGTTGGTTGTACAAATAATCACGGGAGGACTAGTTGTGATTCTGCAACTAGAAGTTAATATAACCACTTTTCATTTTGCTAATGCGATAATTATTTTTATATTGATTTATACAATGTGTGCCTACCCTGATGGTGCAAGATTGCAACGAGTTACAATTTTAAGTAAACCAAATTTGATATACGTCCTTTTGTTTCTAATAATATACGCACAGCTGGTTCTTGGAGCTTATGTAAGGCATACAAATGCCGGTTTGGCATGCCCAGATTTCCCAGGATGCCTAGGATATTGGATTCCGCCATATTTAAGCAAGACGGTTGTCATCCATCTTCTCCATAGGTTTATGGGTTTTTTGATATTAATTTTCTGTTTAGGATTATTTCTAATGTCGTATTATGCAAACATATCCAAGTCCGTATTTGTAAATTCTAGGCGATTATTATTTCTAGTGGGTCTTCAGGTTGTATTGGGAATTTTTGTAGTTATTTCAAAACTAGCTTTTTCGATGACGGCCATACACCTTCTTATTGCCTTATTAATCATCATTCTAGTTTTAAATATCATTTTTGAAATAAAAGAGCCAACAAATTGATGAACTACTTAAAAGCATTGGTCTTGCTTTCTAAACCGAACATAATTCTTAGCGTGGGGCTCACGGGATTCACTGGTATGGTACTTGCCTTAAGATCCCTTCCCGATCCAGAGATTATATTCCTTACTCTTCTAACGCTGATTCTTTCCGCTGCTGGTGCGGCAATGATTAATAATATTATTGAAAGAGAGAGAGACGAGCTAATGGAAAGGCTTGCAAAAAGGGTAGAGGCATTAAAATTAGTAGGAATTAAATTCTTGTCTTTCTTCGCGGCACTTCTTATCGTTTTTTCTCTTGGAATTTCTTTCGTTTTTATTAACAACCTTAATTGCGTTCTTATTCTCCTGGCCATTTTTTCTTATACGATTTATTACACCTTGTTTTTAAAACGATCTTCCCCGTTTGGGACCGTGCTGGGTGGCATACCTGGCGCGCTACCTGTTATTATTGGATATTCAGCCATTCAGCCTGAAATATCTTTCCATTACTTGGATGTATTAGTGCTTTTTGTATTCATGATGGTTTGGCAACCTCCTCATTTTTGGTCGTTGGCTCAATATCTTTCCGATGATTACAAGAAAGCTGGTTTCCCAACTATGCCAATAATCTACGGTCAAAAATATACTAATTATTTGATTTCAATTTATAGCTTGGCACTGCTTCCAATTTCGTTGTATTTTTGGATTGTCGGTATTGCATCTAATTTTTACGCGTGCGTTGCTATATTTACGGGAATGTTATTCCTTTATTTTGTATTCGTTTCATTTCGCAAAACACATTATCATAAAAATGTTTTTCTTTTCTCGATTTTTTATATGCTAATTATCAATCTATCTTTATCTCTTGATATTATCTTAAATCAGTAATTTTTAATTGATAAAGATTGGTAATAAATTTATTGTATAATCAGTATGATGAAAATCGTTAAATTGAGCTCTCGCGGTATTATTAGCGAGGTAAGAGGTATTCGAAAAAAACAAAGAGCCTCTACTAAGAATATCGAACACCACGTTGATAAGATTATTCAGACTGTTATTGCAAGAGGCGACCCCGGACTAACGTATTTAACAGAGAAGTTTGATAATGTTAAAATCAGACCTAAAGATTTTGAAGTTAAAAAAAGCATTATTAATGCTTCCGAAAAAACAATTTCTAAAGAAGTGAAATTAGCAATACAAACGTCCTACAGAAGAGTCGTAGATTATCAAAAGAGAAAATTACCAAAATCTTACACATATAAGGATCGGTTGGGAAATACATTGGGATGGACCATCAATCCAATTAGGAGAATTGGCATATATGTTCCAGGTGGTACAGCAGCATATCCTTCAACTCTAATAATGACAGCAACTCTTGCCAAGGTGGCAGGTTCCAAAGAAATTTATGTAGTTACACCGCCTTCGAAGAGCGGGATTAATCCCGCAATTCTATATATAGCCAAACTTATTGGAGTAAAAAAAATTTTTCAAGTGGGAGGGGCTCAGGCTATAGCGGCACTTGCCTTTGGGACCAAGACTATTCCTAAAGTTGATAAAATAGTTGGCCCTGGAAATATATTCGTTGCTATTGCCAAAAAAAAGGTTTTTGGTGAGGTTGATATTGACATGATTGCCGGACCTAGTGAAGTTTTGATAATAGCGGATCAATTCTCAAACTCAAAATATATTGCTGCTGACTTGATAGCTCAAGCTGAACATGATACCGAAGCTTGTGCTATTTTGGCCACTGATTCAAATAAGACTGCAAAGGAAGTTCGTACAGAATTAAAGATTCAGTCAAACTTGTTACCAAGAAGAAAGATAATCAATGAGTCGATTAAGAAAAATGGGAAAATTTATGTATTAAGAAATATCAACGATGCTGTTAAATTAACTAATGAATTGGCCCCGGAGCATCTCCAAGTTCTTGTCAGGAATCCTAACAAAGTAGTTAATCAAATTACTAATGCTGGATCAATTTTTGTAGGAGAGCTATCGGCGGAAGCCTTCGGGGATTATATTGCCGGACCGAGCCATGTACTTCCTACCTCTGGTAATGCAAAGTTCTCGTCACCATTGAGTGTCTTGGACTTCTTAAAATATTCAAGCTACACAAAGATTTCTCGTAATGGTTCAAAACGACTTGGTAGTTCGGTTGTATCTTTTGCAAAAGAAGAAGGACTAGATGGTCATGCCAATTCAATCTCTATTAGACTCAAAGAAGGAAATGGTTAATTGAAATACAAATTACGAATAAAGCAATCTCTAAAGAATTTTAATTCTTATGTTCCGGATGAAATTGATTTTTTATTTAGGTTAAATGCCAACGAGTCTCCGTTTGATGATACGGAAAATATATTAAGAAACTTATATAGAAAAAATAATCGGAGATACTTACAGTCGAACTCCATTAATAGATATCCGGATCCAATTCAAAAAGATTTAAGAAAAAAAGTTAGCAGCTTCCATGGAGTTAATCAGAATCAAATTGTGTTTGGAAATGGTTCTGATGAATTAATTCTATACTTACTTCTTGTTCTTACGGGAAGAACGTCTAAGGTCATGTATTTGGAGCCAAGCTTTTCTATGTATAAAATTCTTACAGCAGCAGTTGGATTAAAAGGAATTAAAGTAGAACTTAATAAAAATTTTCAAATTGATATTGCAAATATGATTTCCAAAATCCGCAAAGACGATCCTGATTTAATCTTTATACCAACTCCAAATAATCCAACTGGAAACTCTTTCGACCCTGATGATATAAAGAAAATTATCAAAACATCAAAGGGATTGGTTATTATTGATGAGGCTTATGCTGATTATTCAACCCAGTCCTATTTCCCATTACTAAAAAAGAACGAGAATCTTTTAATAATGAGAACAATGTCAAAAATTGGATTCGCCTCCTTAAGATTAGGGTACTTGGTTGGAGATAAAAAAATTATTAATGAGATTAACAAAATACGCTTACCTTATAATATATCTACACTGTCGCAAGTGATAGCATCTGATTATTTTGTTAATCAACAATTATCAAAACAAAAAATTACCATAATTAAGAAAGAAAGAATAAAGTTAATGGATTTTCTTAATAAGTTTTCCAAGGTCCAAACATTTGAATCTGATTCAAATTTTATATTGATTCGACTTAAAGAATCCAAATCTTTAAATAATTTTCTAAGAAAGAATAATATTATTGTTAGAAGTTTCGATTCTCATAAAAGGCTGCAGAATTGTTTAAGGCTCACCGTGGGATTGCCCAGCGAAAACAAGAAGCTAATGTCCACTTTTTCTAAGTTTATAAAAAAAAGTACCAAGAAAAAATACTAAAATGATGTAATAAAACCAATTTATCAATCCGTGGTATTTAGTATAAAAACTTTTCTCTTCTAATAATTCAACCTTTTCGTTTAAGAAACCTTTCTTGTTCATATCTATTTGTTTGACTATCAATCCGTTGGGATTAACAATTGCGCTGATTCCAGTCTTCGCTGACCGTATTAAATATTTCCTATTTTCTATAGCTCTTGGAATCGCAAGCATTAAATGCTGGTAAGAAGCTAATGAATCTCCATACCATTCATCATTTGTAATATTAATTAAGATTTTGGATCCACGTTGTGATAGCAGGATAGAGTTTTCCTCGAACAAATCTTCATAACAAATAACCACTCCAATTTTATTTTCTCTATTAAGCAGAAGGGGTTTGATTTCCCCTTCTCTTAATGGGACGAACGAGTCATAAATAGGAATTATCTTTGAAATTATGGCACTAAATGGATAATATTCTCCGAATACCATGAGCTTGCTCTTGAAGTATTTACTTACTATATTGATTTTTTCATCAACCAAAATCGCGGCATTATGATAGCCTTCCTTGTTTTGATATATTGATCCAAAAAGGATAAATTTACTTTTTATTTGGAATTTTCTTGCGAAATTTTTTCTAAAATTTAACGAATCTTTTTTATTAAAAATGTCTACTCTATCAAGAGAGCTTTCGGGCCAAATAGTCAAAAAAGTATCTTCTTTAATTGCACTATTGATGTTAACTAAATCATCTAAATCTTTATCGGGTTGAATTACAGCAACCGATATTGTGCCAGGTCCGATTTCTCTTTCTGGGTAATTACTAATTAGTAATTTACCCGAGAAAAACATCCCAACAAAGAAGATTAGAGAAATATAAAACAATCTTATATTTTTCTTAAATACTAACTCGTATATTGCTATATTGGCTAACAAGACAAAGATGCTTAATATGTTTAAGCCGAAATACGAAACTAGTTGAGATAGTTCATTAAATAATATTTGAGTATTACCTAACTTGTAAGGAAATACTCTTGGAAAAAATTTTTCTAAAACGATATAAAAAAAGATAATAAAACCATATCGATAAAATTTTCTGGTTTTTTTCGCTATTGTTAATTTAAGTGCGTAAAAAATTATTATATAAAAGATTGATTCATATAGAGAATAAGCAAGATGGATTACGAAAGAGGGTATAAGCCCGGCACCACTTAGACGATGAATAGTTTCGGTCATCCAATAGAGTCCAAAAAATGTCGAGAAAGTTCCGAATAGAAGACCAAGATGAATTGG
>PCAG01000003.1 GCA_002730475.1 Spirochaetales bacterium
TAAAAAAAATAAAAAAAACCCAAAAAAACTTCAGATTTATGCTAAAAAATTAATTCCAGGTATTTCACAATTGTTTGGAAAAAGACCTGAATTGTTTTTACCAGGAGGTAATTGGCCAACGTATTATAATAAAGCCAAAGGAGTAAACATTTGGGGAATAGATAATAAAAAATTTGTTGACTTTACTATGGTCGGGATAGGAACTTCAGTATTAGGATATTCTGATCAAGATATAAATCAAACTGCTATTAAAGCTGTAAAATTAGGATCAATGACAACACTAAATGTACCGGAAGAAATTGAATTGGCAGAAATGTTAATAAAAATTCATCCTTGGGCAGATTGTGTAAGATATGCAAGAACAGGCGGTGAAAGCATGTCAATTGCTATCAGAATAGCTAGGGCATGTACAAAAAAAGATAAAATATTATTTTGCGGCTATCATGGATGGCATGATTGGTATTTATCAGCAAACTTAAAATCAAAGAAAATATTAAATAAGCATCTTTTACCTGATCTGGAACCAACAGGAGTTCCCAAAGGTTTGAAGGATACACTAATCTCCTTTAAATTTAACGACTGGAACGACATAGAAAAAATTGTCAAAAAGAAAGCAAAGAGCTGCGCAGCTATAGTTCTAGAGCCATGCAGAGACGAATTACCAAAAAAAAATTATCTTAAAGAGTTGAGAATGATTGCAAATAAAAATAATTGTATACTAATATTTGATGAAATTACGTGTGCATGGAGAATGCAAACTAGTGGAGCTCATAAAAATTTTGGTGTTAATCCAGACATTGCTGTGTTTGGAAAAACAATAGCAAATGGAATTCCGATGGGTGCAATTATTGGAAAAAAAAATGTAATGAAATTTGCTGCTAAAACTTTTATAAGTAGTGCTTTTTGGACAGAAAAAATTGGTCCTGCTTGCTCAATTGCCTTTATAAAGAAACATAAAAAACTCAATCTAGGAAAAAAATTAATTTTAATTGGAAAAGAAATAAAAAAAATTTGGCAAGAGGCAGCTTGCAACGCTAACCTTAAAATTGAGATTAAAGGCATTGATCCTTTGGCTAGCTTCAAGTTACTTGGTTTAGATTGGCCGACTGCACTAACTTTTTTTATTCAAGAAATGCTAAAAAAAGGGATTTTAGCTTCGGACAAATGTTATGCGAATTATAAACATAGTTCTAAATTACTAAAAGAATACAGACATGCGTGTTTTCAAATTTTTGAAAGAATTGCAGAGTTGGAAAAATTAAATAAATTAAAAAAAAATTTGGAAGGTCCCGTCAAGCAAATGGGCTTTAACGGACTAACTGGTTAAGTTATGAAAAATTTAAACAACAAGATTATTATACTCACAGGAGGATTAGGTTTATTGGGAAAATCCATAGCCGAGAGTTTGGCTAAAGACAACGCTAAAGTAATCATGTTAGATGTTAAAAATAAAAATGAAATTAAAAAAATTAATGATTTCAAATTAATAAATCACAATTTAATTTATTTTAAATGTGATGTTACAAAAATTAATTCACTTAAAAAAATAGAAAAAAAAATTTCTAATAAATTTGATAAAATTGATGTTCTGATTAATGCTGCGGCAATCACAGATGCCGTAGAGAAAAAGCCAGATCCCAAACTATCAAAATTTGAAAATTTTCCTCTAAAGGCTTGGAATAAATCAATAAAAGCAAATTTAAACAGTATGTTTCTATGCTCCCAAGTTTTTGGAAAAGCAATGATAAAGCAAAAAAAAAGTTCTATCATAAATATTTCTTCGACCTATGGAATTGTCGGTCCGGATCAAAAAATTTATGTGAGAAAAAAAACTGGTCAAACTTTTTATAAAAATCCTGCCTATCCAACCGCAAAGGGAGCTGTGATAAGTTTTACGAAATACTTAGCTGCTTATTGGGGACAAAAAGGTGTAAGAGTAAATTCAATTTCTCCTGGAGGAATAGAAAACAAACAAAGTAAAGCATTTATAAAGAAATATTCGCACAAAACTCTTTTGGGGAGAATGGCTAAAACCAAAGATATAGTTGGCGTCGTAAAATTTTTGTGTAGCAATGAATCAGATTATATTACTGGTTCCAACATTGTAGTTGATGGCGGATGGACAACAATATAAAATAACTTTATGAAATTAGGCCAAAAATATTCAATTACCAACTAACTTATATTTAATTTGATGGTAAAAAAAAATAAACTTAATATTTATTTGGGTGATATAACTCACGACACAATAATTTCAGTTTCAGACACTATACCGATAAATATTGGATATGTTGGTTCATATATGAAAAAAATATTTGGCGAAAAAATAGAACTGACATTATTTAAATATCCTAACGATATAATAAATGCGATAAAAAAAAATCCTCCGGATCTACTGGGTTTAAGTAATTATTCGTGGAACAGTCATATATCAGAATTTATCGCTTCTATTGCCAAGAAGTGTAATCCTAACGTTATTACAACACAAGGTGGAACAAACTTTCCTTATGATGAAGAGACACAGATAGAATTTTTGTCTAAGAGACCAGCTACAGATATTTATACTTACCTTGAGGGTGAGAAATCTTGTTCAAATATAGTTCAAAGAATATTCGAATACGATAAAAACAGAAAAAAAATTTTTGAAAAACCAATTGAAGGATGTATGTTTATTCGACCAGAAACTAAGAATATTGCCCAAAAGGTTTTTGTCAAAGGAAAAACTCTAGAAAGAATTAAGGACTTAGATGAAGTTCCATCACCATATCTAACCGGACTTTTAGATAAGTTTTTTGATGGAAATTTAACTCCATTTCTTGAAACTAATCGAGGATGTTCTTTTACCTGTACCTTTTGTCATACCGGCGATGATTATTTTCATAAATTAAATAAGTTTTCGGAAGATAGAGTTAGAGATGAAATTGAATATATCGGAAAAAGAGCAGGAAAGCTAAATGTGACAAATCTACATTTGGCTGATGTGAATTTTGGGATGTATCCTACTGACAAAAAAACTTGTGAATTTTTGGTTGAAAGCAAAAAAAAATACGGATGGCCTTTACAAATTATGGGTACGACAGGAAAAAATAGTAAAGAAAGGGTTATGGAAATTACAAGAATTCTAGGAGATATGTTTGCAATAAATATGGCTACTCAATCTATGGATGAACAAGTTTTAAGAAATATTGAACGTGCTAACATTAAATTAGATCATATGATTGAAATTAACAATAAGTTGAGAAAAGATGGGCGGTCAACTCATGGTGAGTTAATAATACCTTTGCCTGGTGAAACAAAAGAGTCTTTTATAAAGGGATTAAATATGATGTTGAATTCCAATGTTTCGTCTGTATGCATCTATACTTTGATATTGTTGTTTGGCACAGATTTTAAAAATCCAGAATATCGAAATAAATTTAAATACAAAGGAAAATTTAGAATAGTTCCTCTTAATTTCGGAGAATATGATGGTCATAGAATTTTTGACTACGAAGAAGTGGGAGTTGAAACAAAAGACCTTTCCTTTGATGATTATTTCGATCTTAGGACACAAGCATTACTTGTAGAGTCCCTACATAATGATAGGCCTTTTAATGAATTTTTCAAATATGCTCAATTATTTGGCATTCAGGCAGGAACAATGATTAAAATTTTATATGATAACATTTCCTTTGCTTCGAAAAATATCCAAAAAATAATAAGAGATTTTATTTCTGAAACCAAAAGTGAATTATGGGATTCAGAAAAAGATTTAGTAAATCACTACAAAAAAGATGAAAATTATTTAAAACTCAAGAAGGGAGAAGTTGGTGGAAATTTGATTTACAAATATAAATCAAAGAGTTTACTAGAAACACCATTGGATTGGATAAATTTTATAGAAAAACAAGTTTTTGAGGCAATACAAAAAAAACAAAAAAATATTGATTCTGTAAAATTGATTAGGTCAGAAATATCTGAAATTGCAAATTTTTGCAGATTAAAAATTAAGGGTTTGTTAAATGTTAATGCAAACATTGAGCCTATTAAAGGAGAATTTCAATTTGATCTAATAAAATGGATTGATGATGGAGCCAAAGCTAGGTTAAGCAATTATAAGTTTCCAAACGAGAAAGAGAAATTTTATTTCGAATTTTCCTCAGATCAAATAAAAATGAGAGATGATGTCTTTAAGCGTTATGGCACAGATATTAATGCTTTATCAAAAATTGTTACAAGGATTAGCAGTTTGGAAAGTCAATTTAGAAAAATAAGATATGATAATGGGACCTATCTAAGAGATATTTACACAAAGGTTGGTGAAAAATTTACTAGATATGCTTTATCTGGTTAAAAAAAGATAAATCCTAAATTAATTTTGTTTAAAATGCTAAAAAGAAAAATTTTAAAATTTAAAAATTTTCAGCCAATATCTCGTTTTTTAAAAAAATTTAATTTAAAAAGTTTTAATAATAAAAATAAAGTTAGAGAATATACAAATTTTTTTGAACTATCTTATCTACTAAACAGGATAAGAGAGGATAAATATTTTTTTAAACATCCTAAATTTTTAAGAACAGTAAAGAGTGAAAAAAAACCACATTCTTACGAACTTGATGATTTATGTAGATTACATTGGATTGTTTTATCCAGAAAAGTTATGACAACACTGGAATTTGGATCTGGCTTTTCAACCATTTTTATGGCTGATGCATGTTTTATTTTGTCTAATTATTTTAAGAGATTCGCAAATGAGACAAGAGTAGAAAAAAAATTCCATATTTTTTCATTAGATGAAAGTTCAAAATTTTTTAAAATTACAAAAAAAAGAATCACTCGCCAACTATCAAGCTATATAACTCTAATTAAAAGTGCCGTGCATATAGTTGAATACCAAAATAAATTTGCAACAAAATATTTAAAAATACCAGATATAACTCCCGGATTAATTTATCTTGATGGTCCTTCAACTTTTTTAAAAAAAAGGTACAAAGGTTTTAGCTTCAATAATATCTCAAGATTTCCAATGTCTGCAGATATTCTTTATATTGAATATTTTCTTGAGCCCGGCACAGTAATCGTTGTTGATGGAAGGACAGCAAATGCAAGATTTCTTAAAGATCATCTCAAAAGAAAATGGAAATATTATCATGACCGNNCAGGTGATTGTCATTACTTTGAATTNATGGAAAGTTCTTTGGGACCTTATAACAAAAGGAAAATAGATTTTTGTCTCGGAGATAAAATTAAATTTTTCTAAAACAAAAAATTAAAAAATGATAATTGGTAACAGAAAAATCGGTCACAAATTTCTAAACTTTCGCCAGGCATTCCAAGCATATATCCAACTGGTGCAGAATAAAGACCGTGATCAAAGCACATAAACACAGCCTTTTTTATGTCACTAACCGTATACTTTTTTTCCATTATATCCAACATTGTGGTTGATGGCAGATGGACAACAATATAAAATAACTTTATGAGGTTGGGCCAAAAATAATTCGATTACCAACTAACTTATATTTAATTTGATGATAAAAAAAAGTAACAAACTTAATGTTTATTTGGGTGATATAACTCATGACACAATAATTTCAGTTTCGGACACTATACCAATAAATATCGGATATGTTGGTTCGTATATGAAAAAAATATTTGGTGAAAAAGTAAAACTGACATTATTTAAATATCCAAACGATATAATAAGTGCGATAAAAAAAAACCCTCCGGATATGCTGGGTTTAAGTAATTATTCGTGGAACAGTTATTTATCAGAATTAATTGCTTCTATTGCCAAGAAATACAATTCTAACGTTATTACAGCACAAGGCGGACCAAACTTTCCTAATGATGAAGATTCACAGATAAAATTTTTATCTAAGAGGCCAGCTACAGATATTTATACTTATCTTGAGGGTGAGAAATCTTGCTCAAATATAGTTCAAAGAATATTCGAATGCGATAAAAACAGAGAAAAAATTTTTGAAAAACCAATTGATGGATGCATGTTTTTTAAACCAGAAACAAAGAATGTTGATCAAAAGGTTTTTGTTAAAGGAAAATCTTTAGAAAGAATCAAGAACTTAGATGAAGTTCCTTCGCCATATCTAACCGGACTTTTAGATAAGTTTTTTGATGGAAATTTAACTCCATATCTTGAAACTAATCGAGGATGCCCTTTTACCTGTGCCTTTTGTCATACCGGTAACAATTATTTCCATAAAATAAATAAGTTTTCGGAGGCTAGAATTAGAGATGAAATTGAATATATCGGAAAAAGAGCAAAAAAACAAAAAGTGACAAATCTACATTTAGCTGATGTAAATTTTGGAATGTATCCTGCTGACAGAAAAATTTGTGAATTTTTGCTTGAAAGCAAAAAAAAATATGGATGGCCTTTACAAATTATGGGTACGACAGGAAAAAATAGTAAAGAAAGGGTTATGGAAATTACAAAAATTCTAGGAAATATGTTTGCAATAAATATGGCTACTCAATCCATGGATGAACAGGTTTTAAAAAATGTTGGTCGTGCTAACATTAAATTAGATCACATGATTGAAATTAATAATAAATTGAGAAAAGATGGGCGGTCAACTCATGGTGAGTTAATACTACCTTTGCCCGGCGAAACAAAAGAGACTTTTATAAAAGGATTAAATATGATGTTGAATTCTAATGTTTCGTCTGTATGTATCTATACTTTGATATTATTGTTTGGTACAGAATTTAAAAATCCAGAATATCGAAATAAATTTAAATACAAAGGAAAATTTAGAATAGTTCCTCTTAATTTTGGAGAATACGATGGTCATAAAATTTTTGACTACGAAGAAGTTGGGGTTGAAACAAAGGATCTTTCTTTTGATGATTATTTTTATCTTAGAGCACTAGCATTACTCGTGGAGTCCTTACATAACGATAGACCTTTTAATGAATTTTTCAAATATGCTCAATTATTTGACATACAACCAGGCACAATGATTAAAATTTTATATGATAATATTTCCCTTGCTTCAGAAAATATCCAAAAAATAATAAAGGATTTTATTTCTGAAACCAAAAATGAATTATGGAATTCAGGGGAAGATTTAGTGAATCACTACAAAAAAAACGAGAATTATTTAAAACTCAAGAATGGAGAAGTTGGTGGAAATTTAATTTACAAATATAAATCAAAAAGTTTATTGGAAGCACAATTGGATTGGATCAATTTTATGGAAAAACAAGTTTTTAAGGCAATACAAAAAAAACAAAAAAATATTGATTCTGTGGAACTAATAGGGTCGGAAATATCTGAAATTGCAGAGTTTTGCAGATTAAAAATTAAAGGTTTGTTAAATGTTAATGCAAACATTGAACCTATCAAGGGAGAATTTCAATTTGATCTAATAAAATGGATTGATGATGGGGCGAAGACTAGATTAAGCAATTATAAATTTAAAAATGAAAGAGAGAAATTTTATTTCGAGTTTACATCAGATCAAATAAAAATAAGAGATGATGTCTTTAAGCGTTATGGCACAGATATTAATGCTTTATCAAAAATTGTTACAAGAGTTAGCAGTTTGGAAAGTCAATTTAGAAAAATAAGATATGATAATGGGACCTATCTAAGG
>PCAG01000004.1 GCA_002730475.1 Spirochaetales bacterium
CCGCATAAATGGTTGTTATTATTTTGAGCTTGAAAATTATTATATAAAAGAATACCGGAAAGCGCTTTGCCTCGGTTTTCTTGTTGGCCTTATTTTCACAATTATAACCCACTTATAAAAAAATGGAAAAAATCTATTTAGTGATTCTGAACGGGAACGGGGAGCTTGCTTTGGGAGCTTACAAGTCTAGGGACTTGGCGGTTACAGAGCGGGACTCTTTTATTAGAAACATCGATGGCAGCTTGACGCCTCAAGATTTTGATATCGTCGAGTCAACGGTGCATACCAGAGAAACAGCCTTTAGCGGTTTGGAGATTGATTATCATGAAAAAAATATTCTATAAGTACTGGAGAGATTTTTTAGGCTGCGCCTTTTTGTTGTGGTGCTTCCTGATGATTTATATAACCGGCGCATTATTATTCTAGGTTCGTTATTGTAATGTAACAGACTCGTAAACGAGAAAACCGAGGCCCCGTTTCTTGAAATACAGGAACGGGGTTTTTTTATAATATATCCACAGGGGGTGAATTAAAGTCTCCCCGAATCATAAAAATCTTATTGATATAAGAACTACAATTAAAACCAAAAACCAAAAAAGGGTCGGCGCATTGTATTTTTATAGTCCTTTTTAATTTATTCTTCTTCGTTTACAACAACAAAAAAACAAATAAATATAGTTAGCGGCCACTTCCAGCCTCGCCTTCTGCGGGTGTCCAGTTTTTCGGGGGTCTCGATCCAGAGCCGCCCCATCCCGCCTTTTGGAATTTTTCGCCATGCGCTCGCGTTTCGACGTATGATCGCACTGTGGTCTGCCATTCTGCAATCTCGCGTTGCATATTCAGCAATTGCTCGTCAGACGACCCATTTACGATCAGTTTTGACCTGCGTTTGGCCTCCTCCGATATAAGGTTGAACACATCCGAAAAATGCATGGTATTCAGGACGTGATTAGATATTGTCTTTTCTAGTTCTTTTTTTTCTTCTGCTTCCACGCCCTAATTATATTGAAGAATACAACTAGCGGCCACTTATATGGCGGTCTTATTCGTGCCGTCTGCGTCAAGGGTGTATATTTGCGCGCCTTCGTTGTATTTTTGGGCTGCGCCCAAGGAGCGCCCTCTATTGTCTTCGCTATTATGACGGGTCTGGGCCATCAGTTGGGTCAGTGTCGGAGACGCCGTTTTCGTCGTAGAGCCTATGGTTCGTTATAACAGTCAAATCGACGGCAGATGCTGTGGTGCCTACTGTTGATCCAGCTTCTCCTTCAGCAATGCTTACTTCGTCTACAACGGTCTCTGTAATTATATAATCAACGGTGTCTTCGCCTGTGACGCTGGTTATATCGACATCTACCCAGTTTTTTTCATCACTCGGCAGCCTATAAGTTTCATTTGTTTTTGCCATAATGGTTATGTTACACATTTTATGTGTAAAAGGGCATAGATGGGTCCTTGGTTTAAGTGCGAAAAGGTTCCCTTAGTCTTGGAATATATAGGCTCAAGTAAGAAAAAGCCGGAAGTGCCCCAAGGTATTCATCTTTCATCTTACTGTAGTTAATGCGCTAGCATGGCAGTCATAGCACGATTGTTTTATTCGTGGATAAGACTCCATTAGCTCTTTTTTTGTATAGGAAGGATGGTCTTCGTACGCATCTTCATCCCAATTATCAGCATAATAAAATATATATAATTGTCTTTGAAAATTAAGGCATTCAACTCTCTGAGCCTGCTTTTTGACTTTCGATAAAGAAGATAACAGCATCGCAGACAATATTCCTATAATACTGACAACGACCAGAAGCTCAACTAAAGAGAAACTCTTCTCGTTTAACAAGTTCTAATAGATAATGACTCTAGAATCAACTTCAGGGTCAGAATCTTCGTTGGCCTTTGCTTTTTTGTTTTTCCATTTAGATTGGCAAACGGCATATCTTTGTTTCGTGTTTGCGAACTCTTCGTTCATCACTTCGTCGCTCATACATCTGCTAAGGAACTCCTTTTTAGACTCGTTATTTTTTTTATTTGGTATTGGCATTGCTATCTTCCCCTTGTTTCGTATTTTTTAGCGTCTTTCTTCTCATATTTCTTGTCTTTGCTCATTTGCATGAGTTTCGATGTATAATCTTGACGAGAAGTCTTCGATACAGCAGCTGCTTTTGTGAAAACTGTCGGTAGACTGTGTTTTTCGAAGCTTAAAAGCTTGTTTTTGCCACCTAAAGTTATAAGTGCGGAGTTTTTCTCTACTTTTTTGAGCTGGATGCCGTTTCGCGTCTGATTTTCGAGCAGAGATATGAATTCGTCTGGTTTGCCTATCTTTTTCAATACCAAATGCACCTGATTGACTTTATTAGTGTTATTAAAGCGCGTAATTCCTGTCAAAAACACATAAGGAGCCAAAATATTGGTGGCCGGAGGCAGGGTCTTTATTGGTGCTGACCCAGTGAGGTCAAAAGCGTTTCTTTTTACAATACTTTGATAAAGATTGGTCTCTTGACCTGCTAAATTAGCAGACAACAAGAAAAAAAGCATAATAGCGCCTATAGTCTTCATACTTATGATTACACATCTATTCGACGAAACACTTTTTCTGGAATGGGTTGGTTTTTGAGGACGTTGGCGGCCATTTCGCGCCTATGAATAGGAAATACCCATCCTTTTGGCCTAGCGTGCCAATGAAGGTGGTCTGGGATCTCACGTTGGACTTTATCAATGTAATATTCAAAATCGGAGCCCTCACTCGCCATAAATTTGCATACTGCAACTTTTCTGAGGGCTTCTTCCATCTCGAAAGAGTCTTTTTCAGAGATATCCATTGCATGCTCCCTCCAAACAACCATTGGAAGAATACAATTCATACAATCCATGATTATCCACCTAGGATCGGAGTCGTCATAGGTATGGATAATCGTCTTAAGTTCGCAAAGTGGACATTTGTTGGTATCTTCGTTCATTATAGCTCCTCATTGGGGATGTACCTTAGCTGACTCCCCTTGGCGCAACCAATGCCTCTATCTAACTTATCGACCTGTCTTCGCTTGTGCTCATTTTTCTTGTAGCGGGCTTTTTGGTAGAATTGGTAGGATTTTCTGAGTCTTTTGGCTGCTGGAGTCGACTTTTGGTCTGAATCTATGCCTTTTCTGTATTTTGTAGACATCAAATACTTCAGAGCCTCTTTTGAGGCTTTTTCCCAATTGTAATCAAAGTTGAATTTGTTGATTTCTTGAAAGTTGCCAATTAATTCGTGAATTAAGCGGTGATGAATCTGACAGAGAGGGATTAAATCCTTAATGGGCTCCTTGCCTTTTCCTTTACGATTATACGCTATGTAAGATACATGGTGAACTTCGAGCCTGTCTGAGGAGCCGCAACAGGCGCATTCTCTGCCGTAGTGAGCAAAAGCTTCAAGTCTCTTTTTTTCCCACTTCTTGCTGTTTATGTAACTCTCGTGTTCTTCTTTCCAAGACATACGCTTAGTCTAAAAAGTTTTTATATGTGTTATTTTTACTTTTAAACACTTTTATGTACTCTACTTTTAAGGTCGTGGCGTCTATAAACGCACAAATAACGTCATTAGAATATTCCTTCACTTTTTTTGGTTACTTTCTTATGGTCTGATATTTGTTTCTGCTGTTCCTCAAATCCAATGTCTGAACCCTTCTTAAGGTACTCCACACCCCCGTTTAGGTTTAATTTCTTTTCAAGTGTGAGGTGTTTTAGCTGTTCATTTGGGACTACCATTTTAGTTTTTCTATCTGTCATGTAAAAGATAGTTCGGCGCAGGCCAACGCGGACCACACGAGCTTGCCTGCCCGAGATATAGATTATATCGTCGTTTTCTATGTCTTTTCCACAAAAAATCACCAAACCCGACAAAAAATTATGCAAAGTCTCTTTAAAAAGCATCGCTGCGAAAGCCGCAACAACAAACCACCCATAAGTACCTATCACTTGCTGGATAACCTCTTTCGACTCTAGCTGTGGGCCTATTAACTGTGATATTATCATTTTTATTTTATTTACACTTTTAGGGGCTTTTAAAGTATAATTCTTTGAGATAAGTAGTTTTGAATAACTTTAAAATATACTGCGTGAACCTAGAAAAGGAAGTCGTTAGGAGAAAAAGAGTCGAAAAACTTCTCAAGAACGACAAGCTAGAAGAAAAGGCCATTTTCTTCAAGGCTATATGTAAAGACGATATTGACGAGAGCTTCATGAAGGAAAACGGGTTTGAGGTCTTTCCAGACTTGTTTAATGCAGAAATAGACAGACCTTGGTATAAAAGGGGTGTTAATGTAGGCGAAATCGGCTGCGCAGCGAGTCACTATTTTTGCTGGTTGGACTTTTATAATTCAAGTCTGGAATATGCGGTCTTTATGGAGGACGACAACTTCTGGGAAGACAAGGGAAGACTCAAATCCGAGATAGAAGAGTTTATAGCCTTTCACAAAAAAGACCCCTCTGTGGATATGATCTACTTTGGAAGGACTCGACCAGTCCACGCAAGCGAAAAACATTGCAACGAACAAGACTATTCTGAAAAATACTTATTGGCTGACTACTCCTACAACACTCATTGTTATATGTTGACCAAATATGGAGTCAAGAAGATACTGGGCCAAAAGCCGATGAGGAAGACAATGCCGCTGGATGAAATGCTTTCTTCTATGTTTATGGACGACCACCCTCATAAAAAAATAAATGAAGCCCTTAAGCCCTGCTTAAAAGTAATCGCAATAAAAAATGACGAGAAAGATAAAGACGATCATAAGCACTTGGGNTTNTGNTTCCAGACAATGGANGANGGAATGAGTTTAACTGANATTTCGGAAAGCGAGGTCTATGAAGCTTAAGGTATATTGCATAAACTTAAAAGAGGAAACCCTAAAAAAAGAGAGGATAACTAAACTTTTGAAGGAAGAGGGGTTATCTGACATAGCCTTGATGTTCGACGGAGTTCATTACAGCGAAATAAATGAAGACTTCCTAAAGAGCAACGACTTAAAAATTTTCGATGAGTGGGTGATAGAGGATTGCGGAATACGCCACTACGAGAGGAAGATTAGATCGGGCGAAATAGGATGCGGTACAAGCCACTATTTCTGCTGGAAGGCTTTTTTTGAGTCTGGTGCTAGATACGGATTGTTCTTTGAAGATGACTGCTACTGGGAAGAAACGGGGATCATAAAAAAGACAGTAGAGGAGTTTATGAGCTTCAATAAAGACTATAAGGCTGATTTGTTTTATTTGTCGAGAATAATTCCTGAGATGGACAATGACGAAGGAACAATTAGTCCAGAAGACGCAAAAGAAGAGACCGTAACAAGAGACGCAGATTACAACTACGTTATACCAACCTATTCTTATAATCTAAACGCTTATGTTTTATCTAGAGAAGGCGCTGCAAAAATCCTAGACCAGAAGCCGAACCACAGCATTATGACCCCAGACGAAATAATCCCAGCAATGTATTTTAAAGACATGCATGAGAGACACCCTAACATCGCAAGAAGATTCAAGCCCAACCTGAAAGCGCTGGCTTTGAATGGACCCGTCTTGGACGGAAGGTTCGTTGGGGTATGTTCGCAAATGCACGAAGGAGAAATGACGCCATCAACAGTCGATAGATCAGATGAATATGTTGGATAAAGTTTTTATAGTAAGCAACAGACAGTCTAGCATAGGAGATACAGACAAGGTTTTGTCTGACCTTATGAAAAGCCTTTCTGACGAAGGGATAGAGGCTAGAGTAATTATCTCCAACACACTGAAGGGGGATCTTCTCTATGGAGACTCACTTAAAGAATTCACCTCGTCTGCCAGAAAAAACTGGAAATGTCCAAGAACCAGTAGGGGAATCTTTAGGGGGGAAATAGCCTCTGCCTACAACCATGCATCTTGCTGGAACGAAATAGTACAGAAGGAGATAAACCTAGCTTTAGTCCTAGAAGACGACGTAGTTATAAATAACATATCTAACCTGAAGTCTGATATAGAAGAGATACTCTCGGAGCTGAAAGAAGAAGAATGGGATCTGTGTCTCCTCGGAAGAAGCATCGGAGACGAAAGACATAACGAGGATCCAGTTTCCGAGAGACTAGTTAAAATGAAAGAGTCAAAAGGCTCTTATTCTTACCTATTGAATTTAGAAGGCGCAAAAAAGCTGTTCAACGAAAAGTTTTCAAACGAATTGTTTCCGGTTGATGAATATTTTAATTGCGTGTCGGGAATATCTTCAGATAAAGAAGCTAACAAGGAATACGAAGAACACAAAATAAACACTGTGTCAACCATTTGGAACGGATGCCTATTCGACAAAGATGAAACAGTAAACCAGCTTAGGGGAGTACATAACTCTGGAAGCGCAAAGGTCAAAAGAACTTCTAATATAAAATTCTACACAGTTGCTACGAAAGAGCACGATGGTCTCGATAGGCTAATTGAAAGCGCAGAATATTATGGAATACATTTAAATGTATTGGGGTTAGATGCGGGATGGACTGACGGAGACGTAGCAAGATTAGAGAATCCCGGAGGTGGACAAAAAATCAATATACTCAAAAAAGAATTAGAGAACCTAAACGATGACGATGTGATATTTTTCGTGGATGGCTATGACGTCATTTTTATGACAGGAACGGAAGAGATAGAGAGAAAATGGAAAGATGCAGAATGTAAGGTTTTGTTTGGAGCTGAGAAAGTTCTTTGGCCTGATCGGTCTATAGAAGATAAGTTTCCAAAAGAAAACGAGACTTATAGGTTTCTTAACTCTGGAAACTTCATGGGAGAAGTCGGAGAGCTTAAAAAAATAACAAATGAAGACCTGAAGGACTCGGACGACGACCAGCTCTATTATCAACTTAAATTTTTAAGTGGAGATTTTGACTTTAAGCTAGACTACAAGGCTAACATTTTTCAATGTATTGCATTCTGTGCCGACATCGAAGAGGCTGCCAACGTAAGCTTTCAGAGAGAACTTCAAATAGAGGACAACAGAATCAAAAATATAGAACACAACTCTTACCCCTGTTCTTTTCATGGAAACGGAAGCAAGGAGCAAAAAATAAAACATAACTGGTTCTGCAACTACTTAGGAGGAAGAAGGAACGAAGGAAAGGCTACCTTAAATAATCAAAGAAATGTTTTCTTCGGTATTCCGAGTGTTTTGATATGTTTATTTTTAGAGTCTAAAATGAGCAGTCTAGAATGTATAAAGGCAATAAAAAGGGTTACTAACTTATCTTTCCCCAAAGAGAACATAGATCTTTGTATTTTGTATGACGAAAGCAAGTTGACCTTCGCTACTGATCCAGAAATAGAAGAGAGCCTGAAATTATACAGAAATAAATTCATTAAAAGAACGACCGAAAGAACAAGCGTAGAAGACAGGGACAAGTGCTTAGAACTAGCGAAAGAGACAGAAGCAGACAACTATCTCTATGTTGATGACCACTTTAAAATACAAAAAAACGACTTGATTGAAAACTTACTATTTTCTAATAGGGCGTTAATTGCGCCTCTGGGAGTACGCGAAGAGGAAGACGGCAAAGTCTCCTTCTCAAATTATTGGAGTGCGCTGGACGAAAACGGTTTCTACCGGCAAAGCGAAGACTACTTAAAAATAGTTTCTAGAAAAATAACTGGAATATGGGATGGCCCATATGTGTTTGCCTGCTATCTACTTGACAAGCGTTCAATAAAAAAACTATCTGGGTGCTACTCGCTAAACTACGAATACGATAGGGGCTCTGATATGAGTTTTATGTCTAACGCCATAGACAAAGGAATTATCCCATGTGTAGATAATAGATTCTCATACGGAAAGGCTACATCTTTCTAACTAGAATATCCGCGAGAACCCTAGAAAACTTTCTAACTTCCCTCTCTGTTTTGTCATACCAGAAAGCATGAGCTACCTCTTCGATCACTACCTGTAGCTTTCTTTTCGGAGGCAAATGTGGGTTTACATATATCTTGGGCTCTTCATAAACCTCTGGGTTGTAGCATAGTCCGTCCGCATCATGGCTCTTATGAGGTTTTCTGAAGTAAAACTTGAACTCTTGGTTCTCGGCGTTGGTAAAAGCATAGTCAGGCTTTTTCATATCTATATACCATTACATGTAAAAAAAAGAAAATACTATAAATTTTGACCCTTGTCAACATATAATTAGTGTAAGAGTAACTAGTAATAATCTTTTGTCATGAATATTTATTGTCAATCATGTGGGCAGTTACATAAGTATACGTCCGCGAAGCCTAACTTTTGCACTAATTGTGGGTCTGGACTGTCTGTGGGGGTTGCGGCTCCGGCAAAGCAAACGCTAGATTTGGAGGAAGATATACCGGAAACCAAGCAAGAATTAGTTACGGATTTGGAAAAGCTTGCATTTGATTATCAGGACTTTTCCTCCAAAAGAACCAATAAACTAGGCAGCATCGCCGGAACTTATGTTGGTGAGGGCGGAGAAAAAGTAAAAAGCGAACCCATGCCAAAAGCCAAAAGAGTTACAAAAAAGGCGTTTTTGCAAGAATTCAAGAGAGAAGCTGGTTCTTTGAGATCTAAAGGGGGCAATGAGTAAGAAACCTAGCTTCGAAGAAAAAATTGGAGAGATTGATCAAGAGATAGCAAAAAGAAGAAACAAGTGGAACCTTAACGCCTTATCTTGGATTGACTTCGACGACATAAGCCAAATACTAAGGATACACATCTATAAAAAGTGGCATTTGTACGACCACTCAAAACCTCTTCCTCCTTGGTTAAATAGAACGATATCTAATCAGCTCAAAAATTTAATTAGAAACAACTACAGCAGCTTTGCTAGACCTTGTCTAAGGTGCGCTGCGTCAGAGCCAGACAACTTATGCAAAATATATGTTCAACAGTGTAGCGACTGTCCGATATATAAGAACTGGGAAAAAAATAAAAAAGACGCATACAACATAAAGATACCTGTCCCATTAGAAGGACACGTTCAGGAGATCTCTTCACAGAAACTAGATACTCATAATATTGAAGCCTCAATAAAAAAAGTAAACAAAAAAATGGAAGAGGTCCTTAAACCTATAGAATGGAAGGTGTACAGAATGCTGTACATAGAAAATAGGTCAGAAAGCGAAGTAGCCACAGAAATGGGGTATAAAACCTCTGAAAAAAATAGGTCTCCCGGATATAAACAGATCACAAACATAAAAAGATCTATTATAATAAAGGTTAAGAGGTCTATTCAAAAAGACGAGATAGACATTTTTTGAGTTATGAACGAAGAAAGGTATTTCTCCAAAGACGGTTCGCCAACAACGTACTTTGAGGATAATGGGTTGTCGTTAGACAAGCAAACGGAAGTTCTACAGAAGTGGAACGAAAGCTTAGAGGATCCGCCGTCTCTGAATGAGCTGGTTTCTATTGGTTTTCCGGACGACCCTGCTCCAGACGGAAGGTCGAAAAACGGTAGACTAACGAAAGAGTTTTTGTCGTCCAGAAAAATAAAAGCCAGAGGATCTCAGGTATACGTGCCCTCTAAAAAGTTTGAACTTACAGAAGAGCACAAGCAATACATTGCCGAAAACGCATCTATAATGAGGCCAATAGATATTGGCAGAACGATGACAGGCAAACCAGAGTTGACTAACTTAGACTTAGAAGTAAGGGCCGTCAGGGACTACATAGAGGAACTAAGAAGGTCAACAGGAAGCTTTTACGAAGACAGGACGGTGGAAGAAGTGGAGATGTGGAAGCCCCCCACCACCTTCGGCAAGACATTATCTAAAATAAATAAATATATTCATATTAAAATAAAAGAAGATAAGATGACGACAGCTCAAAAAAAATGCATTAACGCGCTAATGGGCTATCTTCATTCGTATAGATTCATACATCAAATAAGTAACTTTTCAAACGAAGGTGATAAGACTCTTTTTGAAAGCAGCTTCGTAAGATACACAAACGATAAAAGCGACCTGACTCAAGAGGAGGTAGACCAATATATAGTTTTGTCTGTCGAGGTTGTTTTGTCTTCAAACATCCTAAACAGGATAGAAAGACTTAACAACATGTTAGACACAACCGCAAGCGACACCGAAGGAAGAAAAATATCGATGGGGCTAGTAGAATCAATTCGGCACGCTCAGACAGAGTACAACCAATCAGTAACGAGACAACAAAAGTTACTCGAGAGCTTAAAAGAAAAAAGAAGCCAAAGACTTAGTAAGCAAATTAAAGAAAACGCTTCGATACTTAATTTGGTTCAATTATGGAAAGATGAAGAATCGAGATTAGAGTTACTAGAACTTGCGCAAAAACAAAAGGCTTCGATACGAGAAGAAGTGAGAAGGCTCTCATCGTTAGATGAAGTTAAGTGCAGGATAATGGGATTAACTGAAGAGGAAGCTATAAATGGTTAACTGTAAGGTTTGCGATAAAGAGTTTAAGTCGGAAAAAAGTCTGCACGCTCATATAAAATGTCACGACTTGAGGCTAGCAGAGTATTATCAGAAGTTTCACGCTAGAAGGGATTTGTTTTCTGGAGATTTGATAAAGTTCAAGTCAAAGGAATATTATTTATCTACAGACTTCAACAACAGAACAAACTTAAGAAAGTGGTTGGAGAATCAGGCTGACGACGAGAAGAAGAAGTATTGTGAAAAAATATTAAAGGCTAGAATCAAAAAAAAGAACTTGTTCTATGCCCCGTCTCAGGTTGATTTAAGGTCCGTAATGAGCCCACCAGTCCAATACTACAACAGGGTGTTTGGGGACTATAACGATTTATGTAACGAGCTTGGCCTAAAAAATAAGTTCGATAAGCTAACCGACGAAGCAATTGAAGAGACAAAGCCGCCGGAAGACTGCAAAATATACATAGACACAAGAGAGCAAAAACCGTTTAAGTTCGATGTTCCTTTTGAGATAAAAACTTTGAAGTTCGGAGACTACGCCCTCAGCGATAAAAAAGTTTCTGGAAACTGTTACATAGAAAGGAAGTCTTTAAATGACTTCATAGGAACAATGAGTGGGGGGTACGACAGGTTTAGGAGGGAGATAGAAAGAGCGATAACTGAAGACGCCTATTTAGTTGTTTTAGTTGAAAGATGTATAGAGGAAGCGATGAACTTCAATAAGCTTCCATATGTCTCCAGTAAAATCAGAGCTACGCCAGAATATATATTCAATAGAGTTAGGTCGCTGAACCAAGACTTTAAGAACATACAGTTTTTATTTGCTAAAACAAAGACCGAAGCGATGAGGCTCTGCAAAAAAATGTTCTTTTCTAATCAGTGCTTTAAGAAACGAGATCTTCAGTTAGCTTATGACTTGAAGATGCTGTGATGAAAGGATATATTTGTTTAACTTATAATGAAGCTTGCGCTATAGTATTAATAGCATTGTTGATAGCTTATCTAGATTAGCATGTGGTACTCTCCAGATAAATACGACAGTGGAATAGAAGATGTAAATTCTACCCTTCTCGGCCTCGAGGGCGAGCTAGAGGACAAGCAGGCCAGAATAAGCTTGGCTAAATTCCTTAGGAACAACCTAACGATGACAACATACTGGCTCACCGGCATAAAGCTAGCCCCATATCAAGAGATAATGCTTAAAGGTTTTCTTAATAGAAATTTTAGCATGTGTGTTTGGGGTCGGGGCTGCGGCAAAACTTTTATAGCAAGCATATTTTGTTTTTTGCAATGCATATTTGAACCCAACACGAAAATTTTAATAGCTGGCCCAACGTTTCGTACGGCAAGGTTTATATTCAACAATATAAAAAATATAGTAGAGACCAAAGAGGCCAGACTCCTAGCTCAGGCTTTTGGCGCGAAGACAGAAAGAAACGACCAGCACGAATGGAAAATAAACGGAGGAACAATTACGGCAATCCCACTAAGCGGGGAAAAGATTCGTGGCTTCAGGGCAAATGTGCTTGTTCTTGATGAGTTTATGCTTTTGCCGGAAGAAACTATTAAAAATGTTTTGATGCCGTTTTTGGTTTCACCTCAAGACCTGAAGAAAAGGTTGCAGGTCAGAGAACAAGAAGACGAGCTAATCAAAAAAGGAAAAATAGAAGAAAGCGAAAGGATGGTTTTCAAAAACAACACCAAAATGTTGGCTCTATCTTCTGCTAGCTACACATTTGAAAATTTATACAAAACCTACAAAGACTGGATGGGAAAAATATATTCTGATCAAAGAATGGCAGAAGCTTCTTATTTCATTTCCCAAATGAGCTACGAGTCCCTGCCTGAGCAGATGATAGACCATACAATTATTGAAGAAGCCGCAAGCGGCGGGTTATCAAACTCCTCTTTTCAGAGAGAATATTGCGCAGCTTTCACAGACGGAAGCGACAGCTATTTTAGTGGGAAGAAAATGCACGACTGCACAATACCGGATGGAGAAGAGCCAACCACGAGGATATATGGCAACCCAGACAAAAAATATATTCTTGGCATCGACCCAAGTTTCAGCAATAGCCCATCCTCTGACTATTTTGCTATGTCTTTGCTCGAAATAGACGAAGAGAAAAAAGATGCAACGCTCGTTAATGGGTACGCCGTAGCTGGAGGAGACCTTAGGGATCATATAAAATACTTAGGCTATCTTATGACCAACTTTAATATTGTTATGATTTGCATAGACAACGCTGGTTATCAATTTATAGACGGTGCCAACGAATCAGAGTTTTTTCTTGACAATAAAATAAACATAAAGTTTTTCAATTTCCATGGAGAGAAAGAAGGCGTCGAAAGGGACATTATGCTAAGGAAGGCGAAGATGGAGTATAATCTTGAAGATAAAAAGATTTGCTTTAAGCAGGTTTTCTCTACGGACTTCATAAGAAAAGGCAACGAGAGGCTTCAAGCTGACATCGATCACAAAAGAATATGGTTCGGCTCCAGAACCACCGCCAATGGGCCTGTGTTTAATAAATTTACCTCCAGAAGGGTTCCAGTCAAGCTCACCAACTGTGCAGACGTGCTCGAATTGATTGAGGTCCAAGACGACTTGGTATACCAAACAAAAAAACAATGTGCGCTAGTTGAGGTAAAATCGACCACAAAGGGAGTGCAATCCTTCGACCTTCCATCACACCTGAAAAGGAGCACCTCGGTGAATAGAGCGAGAAAAGATAACTATACAACTCTAATGCTTTCTAATTGGGCAACTAGGTCGTATTTTGATATAATTAACCTAAAGGGGGAAAACGTGAATAACACTTTTGTTCCGATGATGATTTAAAAAGTGTAAAAAACACCAAGTTTTACAATGAAAAAAGAGACCGCAAAAAAGACCCCAGTTAAAAGGACTAGGGCAGCAGCAAAGCCTAAAGTAGAGCCCGCAGAACCACTAATGGTTTCTACAGCTGTTTCGAATAGTGACATATATCCAGA
Source organism: Spirochaetales bacterium (assembly GCA_002730475.1). The sequence goes on from PCAG01000004.1 coordinate 13,387, forward strand.
TCAAAATAGTCGGACTAGAACAAGATCAAACAAGTCGGCTTCCATCCTGAGGACGGACAGGTTCAAGAATATAGAAGATGGGCTAATCCCATTCAAATACACAAAAGATTCCTCTAATACGAGCGGAATCACAGTCAGAGATGCCGTAATTCTATGCCAAAAAGCCTACTATAATTTTGCCATATTTAGAAACACCATAGACTTGATGACCGAATTTACTTCTGGAAACATATATTTCACAGGAGGAAGCAAAAAGGTAAATAAATTCATAGAAGCGTTTTTCGACAAAATTAACTTAAACGATTTCCAAAATAAGTTTTATAGGGAATACTTTAGGTCTGGAAACGTGTTTGTTTATAGGTTTGACTCTAAGATTAATCAAGAAGACTTTAAGAGGATAAACCAAACATTCGGATCTTCTCTATTGGCCGACGACAACGACTTAATCGTTCCCAGTAGATATATCACGTTAAACCCTTCAGATATACAATTGACAGGAAACGTCACTTTCGTTAACCCAACCTATTTCAAGGTTTTGACCGACTACGAGCTGGAGAGAGTTAGAAATCCAAGAACGGAAGAGGATCACCAAGTTTTAGAGAGCCTTGACCCAGAAACCAAACAAGCCCTTAAAAAAGGAAAAAGGATGGGGTCTGTAAGAATACCGCTTCCCTTAGACAAAGTTAGTGCTGTTTTTTACAAAAAGCAAGACTACGAGCCATTTGCGGTTCCGATGGGTTTTCCAATTCTAGAGGATTTAAACTGGAAAGCGGAAATGAAGAAGATGGACATGGCAATAGCAAGAACGATGCAGCAGTCCATTCTTTTAGTTACAATGGGAGACGCCCCAGAAAGAGGCGGCATAAATCAAAGGAACTTGTTAGCTATGCAGAAGCTTTTCCAAAACGAATCAGTTGGAAGAGTTCTAATAGCGGACTACACAACGAAGGCCGAGTTCGTAGTTCCTAAAATCGCAGACTTGCTTGACCCAAGAAAATACCAAATCGTTAATGAAGACATTCAGGTAGGGCTAAATAACATCTTAACTAGCGGCGGCGAAAAGTACGCAAACATGCAGATAAAGATTAGCGTGTTCGTGGAGAGGCTCAGGCAGGCAAGGCAAATATTCTTGCATGAATTCCTAAAACCAGAGATAAAGAGAATTTGTAAAAGTTTGGGTTTCAAAAACTACCCAATTCCAAACTACGAAGACATTGACTTAGATGATTCTTCGACGGCAGATAGGGTCTATACTAGGCTAATTGAGTTGGGCGTACTAACACCAGAAGAAGGGCTAGAGGCAATAAAGACAGGCAGGCTACCTACCAGACAAGAGTCTCTAGACTCGCAAAAAGAATATAGCGACCTAAAGGACGAAGGGTTCTATGAGCCGATAGTTTTAAGAAGAGACAACTCCACCCAAGAGGAGAACTCTAAAAACGGGGAATATAAACATGCTCCGAAAGAAGGGGGAAGACCGGAAGGAATTTCCACGCCGTTAGAAGAAAAGAGAGATTCAGCCCCAATAGGGCTAGAAGGAAAACAAAGCTTCAGCTTGTCACAAGTCAAAGATAATATGATTCAAGCAAACAAGCTAGAAGACCATATTCGAAAACTGTTAAGGAAAAAGTTCTCGAAAAGAGCACTAACAAAACAACAAAAAGAAGTGGCTTTTGATATTTCTAAAATAGTAATGGCCAACGAAGATAAGAAAGATTGGATTAAAAAATCGCAAACATACATAAATAAGCCAGTAGACACAAATCATGAGATGGTTGAAGCCACTCAGTCTATAGCCTACGAACACCAGTTGGACGATTGGCTAGCTAGCATCTTAAGAGAAAGTAAAATTGAAAATGAGTGATATTGCACAAAACGTAAGTGAATATAGTGATGATCAAGGTTTGTCTTTTGACATCGAAATTCCAGACATACCAATTCCGGAGCCGGAAGAAGAAATTAAGACCGAGGTAGAGGACAAGGTAGACGTAGCGTTTAAATTTGCATTCGTAGGATCAGGGCAGGGTGGGTCAAGATTAGCAGAGACTTTTCATAAAGTAGGATATAGAAAAGTATGCGCAATTAACACTGCAGAACAAGACCTAAACACTTTAAAACTTATAGAGAATAAGTTGTGCTTCGGAGAAGGAGGAGCCGGTAAAGACCCATTTAAAGCTGCTAAATCTTTTTCCGACCATAAAGAAGATATTTTAGACTTCATGAGAAGGTCTTTTGGGGATGAGTTTGATAGGATTTTTATTTGTGTGGGTGGAGGTGGTGGAACCGGTACTGGAACCATGACTCAACTAGTAGAGGCTTCTGCCGAACTTCAGGACACTCTTGGGATAGAGAGTCCCGTAGGACTGATCTTGTCTCTTCCTAAAAAATCAGAAGGCAAGAAGGTTAACGCCAACGCATCTACTTGCCTAAAAGATGCATATGAACTAGTCGAGAAGGGTAAGGTTTCGCCTTTGATTTTAGTCGACAACGAGAAGATTACAAAAATGTATCCTAGACTGGCCATTTCGAAGTTTTGGGAAACGGCCAACATGAGCGTAGCTGGCGTGTTTCACCTTTATAATTTGACGGCTTCTAAGGATAGCACTTATACGTCTTTTGACTCTAACGACCTTAAAAGCGTTTTGGATTCAGGACTAATAATGTTCGGAGCAACTCCAGTGAAGGAGTGGAATGATCAAATCAGCCTTACTCGCGCAGTTAGAGACAACGTAAAGAAAGGAGTTCTTTCGGGAGGCGTCGAAATATCAACCGGTAATTGTGCTGGAGTGATTGTAATAGGAGGAAAAGAGCAGCTAGACACAATACCGGAATCTTCTTTAGATCAAGCTTTCGAACAAATATCAAGATTAATGAGACCCAACAGCACCCTGCATAGGGGTATATATGCTGGCGACAAGTCTGGATTGACAGTATTTACAATGATAGGCGGATTAGGTTCCCCTGCGGCTAAAATAAAGGAATTAGAGAAGCTGGGAGATTTAATAGTAGAGAAAGATAAATAGAATGGACAAAGGTTGGAATTTTTATAGAGACTCTTTTTATATATTAGTTATTACTTGCATCATTGTCGGGGGATGCGCTAGTCCATTGGGGAGATTTAATAAGCAAGAAAAAGTTGTAGAAAACATAGAAAGAAAACAGACCGAAAATACAGATCAACAGGTGGAAAGTGGCAGGACTTTCGTTTACGCAGCTGATCAAGCATTACAGAAAGACCCCCAGCCAACCAAGCATTCGAACGTAGCCAAGCAGATGACTACTCGAAGTATAACAGCTTTAGGCCCCCCTCAAGCAGAGAATGCTTTCAAATCTGACACCATGATTACAGATCTTCTTTCCGACGACCCAGATACGGTTCAAAAAGGACAAGCTGAGCTGATGACGATGGACAAAGAATTAATAGCTATACAAAACCGAAATAGAGTTTTGAACAGCCAGCTTCAGAGCGCGCAAGTACAACTTAAAGCCATAAACCAAGAAAACGCTCTTAATGCCACAAAGTACTCTAGCTTAATGGGTAAGGTCTATTGGATAATTGGAATTGTAATTTTCTTAGGAGTCTTAGGGGTTGCCCTCAAGGTGCTCAATGTTGTGGCTCCTTTTGCGATACCATCCAAAGGCGCTAGTTCCACTTTACTGAAGGTTGTCCAAGGTCTACAGAAAGTTAGAGACCAACATATGGGGGAGAAGCCAGAAATGTTGAAGCAGATTGACGACCATATGAGAGCCCATCTAGACAAGAAGGATAGGTGGATGATAGCTCAGGCCAAACAAAAACTTCACATGTTGTAAGAATAAAGAAGGACAAGAAGGCCAACTAATTAAAATTATACCCAATTAAATTCCTAAAAAAACTTTAAAAGTGTATAATAGCTTTTGACATAGTGTCGAACAACGACTCACAACCAAAGCTAGAGGTAGAAGTTTCCGGTGTAGTTTACACAAAAAGAGACGTCATAGAGATATCCAGCGATACTATCGAGGCATCAACTCCTCAAGAAGATTCTGGAATAGTGACTAGCGTCGAAATAGTGAAAGCTTTGAGGGAGATAAATGAGGTATGTTCTAAGGCTTCCTTGGAAAAACCTAAATCTATAGAGTCTTTAAAAAGCTCGTTTATGGCCTTTTTAGAAGATTCGGAGGATAGTAGTTACGAAATACCTAATATAATTTTTGCACTTTGCAAAACTTGGGAATATTTATTTTTCACAGCTTATGGAGACTATACGGGTCTAGCTAAACTTGGTTCTTACTACCCTTCTTATAGTAAAATTAAAGAAGTTGAGGACTTAATAGAAAAATATAATATAGATCTTAGTTTAGGTTCTAATGACTTATATATAGGGTTAGATAAAGAGTCGGGGTTATGGTTGGAAACACACATTTAAAAAATGAAAGATCATAAATATACCACAATATTTAGCTCGACGGTTAAACCTGTAATAAACGAAGATAAAGACAAATATTTAGCCTTGGCATCAATGGTTGAATTGGAGAAGTTTATTCCTGACATAGACACAGACAAAAACATAGATCTATTGCCAGTAGCCTTCAATGCTTGCGTAGCAAACAGGGTAAACAAGAACGACGATGTCGTTGACAGCGCTTCTGCGCTGGCAATGTATAGAGATTTCGTTAATAAACCCATCAATATAGAGCATAATAGAGACAGGGTTATTGGTACAATATTATCTGCTAGCTTTTCTGAATTTGGGACGGACGAACCCGTAACTGAAGAAGAGGCTCTGGTCAAGAAAGGCCCCTTCAATATTACCCTCGGAGGAGTGATATGGAGAACAGTCAATTCTAACGTCGCAAATGTCATCGAAAATTCAGGTGATCCGACTAGCGAAGATTATATGAAAATCAGCGCCAGTTGGGAGCTTGGTTTTTCGGAGTATGATGTAGTCTCTTTATCGGGTGAAAATAAGAACATAGAAGACGCCAAAATATTCGCCGAAGATGAGGAAATAGAAGAATATAGTAAGTTTTTAAAGAGTTTTGGTGGTAGTGGCGAGTTGGAATCTGGTGACAAAGTATACAGGAAAGTCAAGGGAAATATCATCCCTCTTGGTATAGGGTTAACGGAGACTCCAGCGGCGGACGTGAAAGGTGTCGCGGTAGAACAGGAAGAAGAAGAGAAAAAAGATGAGAGCGAGACCCTAGCTAATATACACACTGAAATAGAAAAAATTTCCCAAAACGAGGAAAAAGATGTAAATAATCACATCGAGGTTCGAAAAATGAAAATAGAGAACATTAAAGACATAAACGAAGATTCTTTGAAAACTCTCACTGCCTCTCAGATTTCTAGTTTCGTGGAGGATGAACTCAAAAGAGCCTCCGAGAAATTCCATGAGGAGAAGGTGAAGTTCGAGGAGGAAATTGAGAACAGTCAAGCCAAGTTCAGCGATCTTGAAAAAGAGCATGCGGGACTAAGGTCTGACTACGACGGCATCAAGGAAAAACTTGACACGCTAGAAGCAGAGAGAATCGAGAGGGAAAGACAAGAGCTTTTCGATACTAGAATGGCTTCTCTTGACGAAGAGTACAATCTTGACAATGAAGATAGGCAAGTTATAGCTGCCCAAATTAAAGATTTGGACGAAGAGAGCTATGCTTCCTATAAAGAAAATTTAACTATTCTTCTCAGATCCAAGCTTAGAGCTTCTGAAGAGGCGGAGGAGGCCAAAGCTTCCGAAGAGAAGATAGAAGAGACTCCGAAGGTTGAGGAAGTTGCGGCTTCCACTCCAGAAGAGCAGAATGAAAACGTTGTTGAGGAAGCGATCGACAACGCAGAGAAGATGAATGAATCTATCCCTGTGTCAGCTGAAGCTTCCGAACCTACTGTTTTCGAGAAATATAAACAAGCTTTCAACCTTGATCAGTTTGACTTTAGAGCTGGTAGGGGTAGATAAGATAATTAAGGAGATAAAAATATGGCATCAACAAATAATCTAAGACCATTTAGAGATTATGATGAGCACGACGTGATCAATTTGTTCGCGTATAATAGTGCTGTGAGCCTTCCACAGAATAAGGGAACTTTTGTTACCATTTCTGCTGGTTGGAATAACGCGTATGCAGATTCGGCTTTGTCTACCTCTCTTCAGGAAACTGAATTGCTAGGTGATGTCGGAGTTAACGCTGGCAACACTGTATCTGAAAGATACGGGTTAGTTGCTCAGGTAGGCGTTACTGCTACAGGAGATAGCGCCCCATTAGGCATTTCGCTGTGGGATTGCAAGGAAACCGACGAGAATGGGGAGAAGCTAGTCTTCAATCCCCGTAAAGCTGCTGAAATGCAAGCTGTCATTAGCGGTCAGGCTGTGCCTGTTGCCACTAAGGGCATATTTGTTTACAGCGGTGTGCTCGGAACCCCTGCAGCCAACGGTTCTTGCTATGTTGGGACGGACGGTGTACTCAGTGCAACTGGTAATGCTGACGCAAAGGTCGTCGGTAAGTTCTTGGGTACAAAAGACGGACAAAACAACGTTTTGTTTAAACTAGAACTCTAATTTTATAAGGAGATTTTAAAAAATGAGATTAAAACTTAAAAATACCCCAGAGCAAATTGAGCTCGTAAAAGCAATGGGTTCTAAAGATGTTTCTGTTTCGAGAGAAGCTTCTGAGGCTTTCGCTGCTTTTCTTGGCCCTGTTATTCAACAGGTTATCAATCAGGCGTCTACTTCTGGTGCTATCTATCAGGATGCTAGCTATGATGAAGATGATCATCCTAGTTTTCCGCTAGATTTGTATTATGATCAACCTGCTGGTTATATCAGCACTTGGTCCCAGAGTATTGCTGGCGGGCTTCCTGTTTCTCAGGATGTCGCAGCGACGCAAGAGCTGAAAATCGCTACCTACAATATTGATAGCGCAGTCAGTGTCAGCAGAAAGTATGCTCGTAAGGGCAGACTGGACGTTGTCAGCAAGGCCGTTGAAAGAATGGCTCAGGAAGTTTTGGTGAAGCAAGATCGCAATGCTTGGGCAGTTGTGCTTAAAGCGCTTGGCGAGGGCAGCACTAACTCTTTGTCACACCTTATTGCTCAGCCGGATTCCCCTGCTGACGGTACTGGTTTCAGAGTCGCTGACTTGAATGCCATGATGACCCGCATGAGAAGAATTAACGCTTCTTTTGCTGGCGGCACTCCGGACAGCGCTTTTAGCGAAGGTCTTACTGATCTGTTTGTCAGCCCTGAGATCGTTGAAGATATCAGAGCTTTCGCTTATCAGCCGATGAACACCAGAGGTGTTCCGGATAGTTCAGAGTCCACAGCGGTTCCGCTGCCGGATTCTGTTCGTAGCGAGATCTACAACAACGCTGGTACTAGCGAGATTTACGGTGTTAACATCACTGAGATCTTGGAGCTTGGTGTGAGTAAGAAGTACAACGTTCTGTTTGATCAGTTCGACTCCTCCATCTTTGGAGCGGGTTCAAGAACTAGCGCGAACACTGAGATTGTTGTTGGTGTTGATGGTAGCAAGGGCTCGTTTATTCGCGCCATTGCCCAGAACAGCGACACAGGCTCTTCGTTCAACGCTATTCCGGACGATCAGTACTCTGCAAGGCACGACAAGGTCGGCTTCTACGGTTCTCTCGAAGAGGGACGCGTATGTGTTGACGCTCGCGCAATCGTTGGTTTGTATGTGAAGCAGTCATAATTTGGACTAATTTTACGCTTGCTTAACGTAATCGAGTCGGGGCTTCGGCCCCGGCTTTTTTTTGTTCTCTAAACGCCCTAAATTGTGTAAGCGATGAATACAGGAGAAAGGTGTATTATGCCAAGGAAAAAGGTAAAAAAGTCAACAAAAGCAACGGCCTCAAAAAAGAGGGTTAAACTTGAAGATCTCAGCCAAGCTCATGGGAAAGAAGAGAAATTTCGGCCAACTACTTTAGATCAAATTTGGGGCGATACGGGGCTTTCTAAATACAGTACGCTTGAAGAGTCTGAGTATGAAGGCTCTTTAGACGAAATGAACAAATCAGACCTTCAGACACATGCCACTCAAGTCGGGATAATACCTGTCGATAACAGGGACATGCTTACGCAAAGACTAGTAAGAGAATTCAGAAATCATGTGAATTCTTTCAGAGCGCCGCAAGAGAGAAAGCAGGCAAATAGGAATATGTCGAAGGAAGTAAGTAGGATACTGGCCGAAGGTAGGTAATAAACTTAAAAACATACTAATCAATCAAATAAATTTAGTGTAATTTATTTAGATTAGTATGGCCTCTACCTACAATCTAGATATTTCGCAGGGCGAGACGTATTCGATACGACTAAACGCCAAAGACTCCTCCGGTAGCAGGATTAACCTTAGTGGTTATACTGCTAGGGGAGTTATCAAATATAGGTATGGCAGCACTGGGTATCTTTTGGATATGGACCCAGATGTTGTTAGTGGATCACTGTTAAGTGGTTTCATTGACATTGCTCTTACACCAAACCAAACATCTTCCCTGCCAGTCGGTCAGTTCGTTTATGATGTAGAAGTGTCGGGTGGCACGTCTGTTTTTAGAGTTGTCCAAGGTGCAGCTGTTGTAAACCCAGAGGTTCATAGTTATCAATTCTCAGCGACAGGAAGTTAATTATGCCCTTTGTAGAAAACGTTGACGTGACTGTGCAGACCCCCTTTACGGGGTCTTCTACAGAAGTAACGCTTCAAGGCACTCAAGGCGTTGCTGGCCCTCCGGGATCTGGATTCATTGATTCTGGAACCTTCAATGCAGTAAATAAAGGTATAGTTCCAACTGCTAGCGGCTCTCTTATGCTAGGGTCAGGAACTCATCCTTGGAAAGAGGTCCACGCTGACAAGGCATATTTAGGGAATGTATTTTTTAGAGACGAAAATACTTATTCGGCGAGAGTCAATGCTGTAACGAATATAATTAGCTTAACTGCTACAGGGCTACACAGGATTATAGACATACCAGCTGGAGAGACTTTCGTTATAGACTCTTTTGAGGGGATCTGCACTAAAATAAATAATCCGTATATCGGGCCTAGTGTCGAATTTGGAACTACCGGAAACACCTCTAGATTTTTAGAAGAGTCGATTGTTAAAATTAACAGCAACAACGCTCGCCACATTTTTGACGACCCGCAAGATTCGCTGGACGGCCCAGCCTCGATTTCAGTTAATATAACAAAGGCGTCGCAAGCCGTTGGGCATAGTGGGTTTTTTAGAGCTAATGGGACAAAGATAGTTTTTGGATGATATGACGACTTTAGGAGGATATTCTGATGATTGTGCGCCGCTAGATGGATGTGGAGTTTCTGGTTGTTATGGAAGCTATCAAAGGGAGCTGTCTAACACCGACGGTTACTCTGCTACTTATGGCTATACCCACGATTACACGACAAGTGACTTTGCCTCTGTTGGAGCGGGGTCGACTTGGTCTGGCTTGACGACAGCCATCAATAAAATAAAAAGCGGGTACGGCCCTCAATTAGTTAATGTTAGTTATTCTTTCATAGCTTCCGGAAGTAGGGTTAAACCAAACACATATAGAGATCCCAGAACCTATCAGTTAAAAAATTACGCCGGAACAAGAACTAATTCTAATAGAACTGGCGCATTTATGGATCTCGGAGCTACGGGAGATGGTTTTGGGTTTTCGACTTTTACTGGTGAAGTAGTTAGAGCTTTCGATCAATGGAAAGACACCTTAGAAGATACTTTCAGAGGCTTAACTATATGCTTTAAAAATTACGGAGAAGAAGGCGGAACTGGTCTATATAACGATAGTGAAATAAGTGACACTACACCTTTTGATGGGTTCTATAAACAATATAGCATGCCCTCAACTGGAGTGAAGTGGGGAGACATTAGAGTAGGTGGAATGAAGATGGGTAGAACAGATAACGCAAGCTACTCTGATCTGGCTCATGCATATTATCCCAACAATAATAATTACTACAGGTCTATCTTAGCGAAGAGCGGATCGGTAGGCGGCGATATATTCTTTAATTTATCTTATAATTGGAGAACAGGAGAGTACGCATACAATGCGGTTCACAAAAATACAGGAATACAACAATATTCTGGTACTTACGACATCAAAGCTATTGCAGTCAGAGAGATAGGAAATGCTTTAGGAATACCAAACGAAACTAACCAAAGAAGTGTAATGTATGACGGTCAAAATATTTTGGCTACGTTTGATAGTTTATATCCAAGCGGGCTTCTTCATGGCCAAGCCACCAAAAGCTATTCAAACGGAGCGCTAGGAACGAGTAAGTCCTATTCCAGAGACCATAGCGGGGAAGTCAATTCATACATTAGAAACAACTTTTAAAGACAATGGGCAGGGCACATACAGAAAGTAAAACGCATACGTTCAAGAAGGACGTAACTTTTGTAACTGGGTTTGGTATAGTTGCGGACGAACCGATTCATATCGGTAGCGGAACTACAACCAACACCGACCTAATCATTCATAACAAGTTGAAGTTTGCGTCCAGCGGAACAAATAACTTCGAGCTTTCAAATTTACCATCTGCTCCTGTTCAGGAAACGTACACTTATCTAGTTCAGGATTCCACGACGGGAGCCGTTCAGAAAACTACTTCTGGAGCAAAGGGCCAAAAAGGGGCTTTAGGCGTAGATGGCCAAAAGGGCGAAAAAGGTTACGTTGGCGTAGATGGGGGCGATGGACAAAAGGGAGAAAAAGGACCTTTGGGTGTAGGTGCTCAAGGTGCTAAAGGCGCAACGGGTTCTCAAGGTTCTCAAGGTTCACAAGGCGGCACAGGTGCTAAAGGTCAGAAGGGTGAAAAAGGTCAAAGGGGAGAGAAAGGACAGAAGGGTCAGAAGGGGCAAAAAGGAGAGAAGGGTCAAAAGGGTCAAAAGGGCGACAAAGGCCAGAAGGGGCAAAAGGGAGAAAAAGGAGAACAAGGTCAGAAAGGGCAGCAAGGAGTTAAGGGCCAAAAAGGCCAAAAGGGAGAAAAAGGACAGAAGGGGCAGAAAGGCGCTCAAGGTAATCAAGGTGCTCAAGGTAATCAAGGCGCTAAGGGCGACGGAGGTAATAAAGGTCAAAAAGGTAACCAAGGTCAAAAGGGAGAGAAGGGTCCAAAAGGCCAAAAGGGTGAAAAAGGTCAAAGGGGAGAGAAAGGACAGAAGGGTCAGAAGGGGCAAAAAGGAGAGAAGGGTCAAAAGGGTCAAAAGGGCGACA
>PCAG01000005.1 GCA_002730475.1 Spirochaetales bacterium
ACACATCTTTGCTTCCATCTTCAGGTTCAATGAAACCAAAACGTTTTTGGGAGTTGAACCATTTTACTTTACCTTTAGGCATATTTTTGCCCTCCTTATCTTCCGTCCCCAAGGGGATTTGAACCCCTGTTTTCGCCGTGAAAGGGCGGTGTCCTAGACCAAACTAGACGATGGGGACTTGTGAGCCGTGCAGGACTCGAACCTGCGACCCACTCCTTAAAAGGGAGTTGCTCTACCATGCTGAGCTAACGGCCCTTTACTGCTCTTGAATATATCATGTAGTCGTTTATTGTCAAAGCTAGTTTAATATCTATTAATATGAAACGTTATAATTTTAACAAGAATTTTTTTCTTGCAACTTTCTCCAATTGCTTTTTCTTTGTAAATTTTTCATGTTTCTTTTTACTTCCTTTGTTCCTGGATCAGACGGGTTATACAAAATCAGACATTGGCATAATAATGTCTACATTTGGTTTCTCCTCAATTCTATTGACTCCTTACACTTCTGTTCTAATAGACAAATACGGCAAAAAGACATTGTGTTTTATAGCATTAACTCTAATGATAGTGTCCTCGCTTGGCTTTATCTTTATCAGCCATTTTGCTTTAATTGTCTTGTTAAGGATTATTCAAGGAGCCGCTTTCTCGATTTTCTTTAATTCTTCCTCGGCTATTGCATCAAATAATCTGGATAACGATAAAAAACAAATTGGACTTTCCTTTTTTAGCTCGTTTACGATTATATCGTACATCTTAGGCCCCTTCTTCTCGGAAAAAATAATAATTCAATTCGGATTTACAGAATTTTTTATCTATGCATCAATGTTTTCATTAATGTCATTGGTTTTAATCTGGTTTGTTCAAGAAAAAGATTCCGAAAAAGATTCGACCGTTAATTTTTTAAGCTTTTTTAGAATTATACAAGAAGAAAAGATTTTTAATTGTTTATTTGCGAACTTTTTACTTGCTTCTGGTTTTGGGGTGGTAATGAATTTTTTATCCTTGTTTCTAAAGAATAACAATTTAACGGTCGGTTACTTTTTTATTTCTTATAGTGTTGTCGTTTCTCTAGTAAGAATATTTTTTTCTGATAAATTTTCCTCACAGAATCTGTTTAACAAAATATTATTAATGCTCATACTCTTTGCCGGGACGTTGTTCTTTATACCTTATATAGATTCCAAAAGCGATATAATATTGTTCTCGGTTCTTTTTTCTTTGACTTATTCTCTTGTGTACCCCTTCTTGTCTTCTATTGTAGTTGCAGGCAAACCCCAATCGCTAACCGGGAGATTGTTTGGTGCACTTAATTCATCATTTAGCATTGGAGTAAATTTGATGACATTCTTCTATGGATTCATCGCAGAGCTTTGGGGGTTTGCTACAATGTTCCAAGTTGCTTCTGTTTTAATCCTTCTTGGCGTGGGATTTATATTTACGAAGGAGAGTAAGTCGATATAATGCCTTCCGATTTTCAAAGGTTGATTATTAAAGAGTTCGAAAGAAACGAGCTTCTATATAGCGATTTTTTAGGTGAGACCTTAGAAGAATATGCGAAATTATTAGTATCCGAAAACAAAAAATACAACCTAACTAGAATTACAACTCCTGAAGATATAATAAATAAACATTTTGTTGATTCGATATTAGGTTTTGAGAAATTTATAGAAAATGAATCATTAAAGAATAGTTTTCACATAATGGATGTTGGATCGGGCGCTGGATTCCCCGGAATACCTTTGTTGTTATATGATCAAATTTGCAAAGATAATCAATTAATTAACAAAATAGACTTGCTAGATTCTAATAGAAAGAAAACAGAATTTCTTCATTTGATAAAGCCAAAGATAGCAAGAAGAATAGGTAAAGATTTAATTGAAATTCACAATTCAAGACTTGAAAATTTGGCGCTAGGAACAGCCCCTCCAGACTTGTATATCAGTAGAGCAACAGGGAAAATTCGCGATGTTCTGAATTTTCTTGAGAAGTTCGTCAAAAAAAACTTTGATGATGTAATACCAAAAGATGGACAAATTTATCTCTTGTATTATGGAGGACCTGATTCTATAGTGTTGCCTGACAAAAAAGGTCGACCATTTGAGCTCAGTTGCAATGCTATCTGTAGACTCCATAGACAAGCCAGGAACGTATACAGGTACCAATTTTCATCAAGTAATTATTCAAGGAAGAATGTCTTGTACGTGATAACCTCTGACCTCGTCATTGTAGACTAGTCAATATTAGCGGCAATTTCTCTTATTTGATTTAATACATTCTTAATCTTGATTGAACAATCGGATATTAACAAATCTTTACTTTTAGAGGATAAGGTATTAGTTTCTCTGTTTATTTCTTGCATATAAAAATCGATTATCAGCCCTTTAGGTTTTGTACTTTGTAAAATCTTCTTTAGTTTTTGTAAATGAGAATGTAATCTTAAAATTTCTTCTTCTATATCGATTCTTTCTATCATGTTGCCAATTTCTTTTTTAATGTACACGGAATCATCATCGAAGTTCTTTAGTAATTCTTTTGTGTACTTACTTTTAATCTTGCGATTGGATTTTGCGGACTGGCTCTTAATTTTATTGCTTATTTTTAGAATATTATCGACTTTCTTTCTGATGTCTTTTATCATCTTAGAGCCTTCCTGGGTCTGATTTTTTACCAACTCTCTCATCCCTTTTTTGACAAGAGCAATTTGATATTTTTGAATTACAGAAGACTTTTGTACATCGCGAAACTCTTTATCTGCTAATTGGTTCAATTCCGAAAGCGAGATGGAAGGATTCAGATTGTGTTTTTTAGCTATTTTTGAAAATTCAATCAAACGATTATCCACTCTTCTTTTCTTGAGAAATTCCTTTTCGGCGACCGTGCTGATTGAAATTCGGATTTTGCCCCGATTAAAATTCTGCCGCATTAGTTTTTTAATTCCTTCATGTAGCTTAAAATCGTTAGATGCGTCGTTGACTAAAATTTCTAAATTTTTACTATTTTCAGATTTTAGCTGTATGACAAAACTAATTAAACGTAACGATCCTGATACGGAGGAAAAACCCGTCATGCTTCTTGTCATCTAATGCTCTCTAAACCTTTGCAATACAATTTAATACAAGTATTATGCTTTATTTATGGGTAAAAACAAAAGAACTGTACTGTTAAACGGAGCCTGTGGGAGAATGGGACAGGCAATTGCGAATGTTTGTAGAAGCAGTCCTGATTTTGAAATACGTTATGCGCTTGAACATCCTCAACATAGCAAAATAGGTACGAGTTTGTATTCTGGTAAGGATAAAAAAAAATATTCTTTAAAGAATATCTCAATAGAAAAGTCAATTGACAAATTTAAAGTGGATTTTGTGGTTGATTTTTCTACACCAAATTCAGCGCTAAAAATTGCACACCAAGCTCACGATTTAAAAATACCGTTTGTAACTGGTACAACTGGTTTTACAAGTACACAGTTAAAAAAACTACAGGCCTTATCAAAAAAAATACCAATTTTACAATCGTACAACATGAGCGTAGGAGTCAACATCGTTTTAAAAATTTTAAAAGAAAATATTTCGTATTTTAGAACAACAAACATGGAAATATCCGAGACGCACCATAAAGGTAAAATTGATAGTCCAAGTGGAACTGCAAAATTAATCAAAAGTACAATTCTAGAAGCGGCTAATAGGAAATTTAAAATAAATATAGATTCCAAAAGAGAAGGTGATGTCGTTGGAGAACACACGTTGGCTTCATATGGAAACAAAGAAAATATTTTTATTACTCACGAAGCTCTAGATAGAGAAATTTTTGCTAGTGGAGCATTGATTATGGGTAGGGAATTGTTGAAAAAACGAAAAGGGTTTTATTCAATCTTCGACTTGATACAATAAAGTTGACATGTCTTTCATCGTTAAATATAAAGATTCAAATTCAAATGCAAGGGTGGGGACTCTTCGAACTTCGTCAGGAGAAATTAAAACCCCAGTATTTATGCCTGTTTGTACTGGCGGTGTACCAAAAGCTTTGCGCATAGATGCTCTTAGCTCCATAGGCTTTAATTTGATAGTAGTTAATGCCTACCATTTGTTCTTAAGGCCTGGCCATAAAGAGATAAAAGATTTTGGAGGATTACACTCTTTTTTAAATTGGAAGGATACAATCCTAACTGATAGCGGTGGTTTTCAGATTTTTAGCCTATCTTCTTCTGCAACGATTAAGGATGAAGGCGTATCTTTCAAATCATTTATTGATGGTTCAACTAATCTGATAACCCCAGAATTGTCAATTGAAATTCAAGAGTCTTTAGGCTCAGATCTTATGATGATATTAGACGACTGTCCGAAATCTGATTCTGAGTATTCAAGAATTCTTAGCTCGATTAAACGAACCCAACAATGGGCTCTGAGATCAAAAAAGGCCAAAAAGACAAAAAACCAATTATTTGGGATTGTTCAAGGTGGAATTTACAAAGACTTAAGAAAGCTTTCAATCAATCATATGCTTGATATCGATTTTGATGGCTATGCAATTGGTGGTCTTGGTTTAGGGGAAGGGCAAGATACCACTTATGAAATTACCGATTACGTTTGTTCCTTCTTGCCTACTAATAAACCGAGATACTCTATGGGGATAGGAAAGCCAGAAGACATAATTAATTCTGTTGAGAAAGGTGTTGATATATTTGATTGCGTTGTACCAACTAGAAATGCAAGGAATGGTACCCTATATACCTCCAATGGTAAGATTAATATAAAAAATAGCATATATTCGATGTCAGATGAGCCTATCGATTCTGATTGTGATTGCTATATATGTAAAAATTATTCTATTGGATACATAAGGTACTTGTATATGTCAGGGGAAATTGCAGCTTTATCTCTTATGTCATCATCTAACCTTTACTTTTATAAACAATTGATTGATTCTATTAGAAAATCTATTAAAGATGGTAGCTTCATGGATTTTAAGAAAACTTTCTTAGAGAGGTACAAAGATGAGGAAAACTAAAAAATTATTTTTTACACTATGCGGGACAATATTTCTAATTACCTCGTGTGCACCGCCACCGTCAAATGGAGAAACATCCCTCCTTGGTTCAATAGGCCCATTCTTACCTTTTGCCCTTATCATTCTTCTGTTCTATTTTCTTATTATTCGACCTCAAGGTAAACAGCGAAAAGAAAGAAACCTCATGCTAGGCTCTTTAAAAAAAGGAACCAACATTCTAACAAATGGGGGGGTTTTTGGAAAGATTATTGATGTACTTGATGATGATGTATTTTTAATAGAAGTTTCCAAAGGAGTTAATATAAAAATTAAAAAAGACTTCGTGAATTCGGTATCTGACGTCGATACCAAAAAGAAATAAGAGTTAATTTAATATGAACCAATTAAGAATATTTAGACTTCTGTCCCTAATCGTTTTCTTGCTGTCTCTTGTGTTCATGTATCCAACTTTTAATTCTAAGAATTTGCCGGACTGGTGGGAATTTGTTTTCCCGGCTAACAAGATCAATTTAGGTCTCGATTTACGAGGAGGTGTCTTTGTTGTTATGGGTCTGGATGAGACTATCTCTGAATCGATAATAACGAAAAAAGAACAAGAAAGAATAACAAGTTCAATTATTAATAAAAAGATACTATTAAGAGATTCAAAAACAAAAAAGAATCAAATAACACTTAGCTTTTATGACGAGAAAAGCATGAAAGAATCCCACGGTTTCTTATCTGAGAATTCTTCTTATTTAATTACCGAATCGAACAATTCGATAACTATTCTATTGTCAGATGATTTTATATCCGCTACCAAGAAGAAACTTCTTTCGCAAGTAAAGGACATTTTATCCAACAGGATTGACCAATTCGGAGTTGTGGAATCCTCTGTTCAGCTTTCAGGGAGCGAAAAAATTGTTATACAAATACCAGGCGTAGATGCAAAAGACAGAGAGAGGATACTGAATATCGTATCTAAAACTGCCATGCTAGAATTCAAACCTGTAATTGAAGAATCTGATTCCAAAGCATTATTGTATTCAAAATACAAGTCGAATTCGAATCAAAGTAATAATTTAGAGATATACCAAACTGCCGGCCCTTCAGATAAAGCTGATAGATTTATCGTTACGGACAGAGCATCTCCACTAAAAGGATCTACAATTGTTGATGCGTATGTTGCGTACGATGAATTTAATAGGCCCTATGTGGCTTTCACTCTTAATTCCGAAGGTACGAAGATTTTCTCCCAACTTACCAAAGACAACATAGGAAATCAGATTGCAATCATCCTTGATGGAAAAGTTAAATCCTCTCCTGTTGTGCGAGATCAAATATTTAGCAAGGGTAGTATTAGCGGCAATTTCTCTTTTGAGCAAGCACATGATCTGGCAATTATATTAAAGTCCGGATCACTACCTATCCCAATTTCCATATTGCAAGAAAAAACCATAGGGCCATCTCTGGGCTCTGACTCTATTAGTAAAGGTCAAACTTCAATGATTTTCGCATCAATCCTAATTTTTATTTTTATAATTTTATATTATAGAAAACTTGGTCTCGTATGCGATTTGGCGCTCGTATTTAATTTCATTTCGATTTTTGGTTTATTATCCTTATTCGGAGTAACGCTAACTTTCCCTGGGATTGCCGGGCTTGTCTTGACTTTAGGAATGGCGGTCGACGGAAATATAATTATTTACGAACGAATCAAAGAGGAACTCGCTAAAGGAAAAGAGAATATGGCGAGCATTGAAGTAGGGTTCGAAAAGTCTTTATCGACAATACTTGATGCAAACCTTACGACCTTAATTGCTTCTATTTGCATGTTTCTTTTGGGGGATGGTCCAATAAAGGGTTTTGCGGTAACTCTTTCAATAGGAATATTTTCAACTATATTCTCCAATATCGTATTCACTAGGGTTCTAACAAGATACTTAATCAATCCCGCAGTCCTCTCGGGAGACAACAAATGAATCTTAGTTTCTTTAATTGCATGAAATTCACCTGTCTAGTCTCACTTGTTTTAGTTGGTCTAAGTATTTATCAGATAAACAAAGAAGGATTAAGATATGGAATAGAATTTATGGGTGGGACGGAAGTTGTTTTAGATTTTAATGAAGATATCAAGATTGATACGATTAGAGATCTCTTTGCAGATTCTGGATTCTCAAATGTTTCAATACAGAATTATGGCAACGAAAAAGATAATGAATTTTTAATTAGATTGCCCATCGATAAACAATCACAAGATGCAGATTTGGGTACATACAGAAACACATTAAAAAACCTCCTTGAGAACAATTTTTCTCCCGACAGATATTCGTTAAAAAGAATCGACTTTATAGGACCAAAGGTCGGTAAAGAATTAATTCAAAACGGAATATATTCCATAATCTTTGGGTCCGTGGCGATTTTAATTTATGTTTTCTTTAGATTTAGTTTTAGTTTTGCACTCGCAGCGGTTTCCGCATTGTTTCATGATTTTATTATCACAGCCATGCTTGTTACATTGCTAGATATCGAAATAACCCTTTCTACGATTGCTGCATTATTAACTGTAATAGGGTATTCGGTTAATGATACAATAGTTATATTCGATCGGGTTAGAGAGAACATGAAAATACTTAAATCATCTCTTAATGAAATAATTGATACGAGCATACTTCAGACTTTATCAAGAACAATTTTAACGGTACTGACTGTACTAATCGTACTAGTGCCTCTCTATTTCTTTGGCGGAGTTGAAATAGAGAATTTTGCCCTTGTTATGATTATGGGAGTCATCATTGGTACCTATTCATCCATCTTGTTTGCCCCATATGTTATGTATTTATTAAATAAAGGAAATATAAATAAAAATGTCTGATAACTATTTAACAAGAATCAAAAAAGACTTAAAAAAAATTTCATCTAAGAATGAGTTGATGAATATCAAATCCAAATATCTTGGAAAGAAGGGAGAAGTTACGCTTCTGACAAATTCATTGAAAGATTTATCTATTAAAGATAGAAAAACCGAAGGTGCAAAAATTAACAAAACAAAGAAACAGATTGAGTCCTTGTTAGAAGATAAGCTTGATGAGATACAAAATAAATTAATTAGCAACAAACTTGATGAAGAAAGAATCGATGTCACGCTACCTTCAAGGGGGACATCGTTTGGTAGCGTACACCCTATTTCCCAAGTTTTACAAGAAGTAATTAAGATTTTTACAGATTTTGGATTCGAGATTACCGAAGGTCCAGAAATTGAAACGGATTACTACAATTTTGAATCTCTCAATATTCCCAAGGATCATCCCGCAAGAGATATGCAAGATACTTTTTATCTTGAAGATAATAAGCTACTAAGAACTCATACTTCGCCGATGCAAATTCGCATTATGGAGAATAACAAACCACCAATTAAAATAATTTCACCTGGCAAAGTGTACAGATGTGACAGCGATGTTACACACACCCCCATGTTTCATCAAGTAGAAGGCTTATTGGTAGACGAATTGGTTACGTTTGGAAACTTGAAAGGTATTCTTATGGAATTTTGTTCAAGATTCTTCGGCAAAGACACCAAAATAAGATTTCGTCCTAGCTATTTTCCTTTTACTGAACCAAGTGCCGAATTAGATATTGAATGGATTGACAAAGCAGGGGACAAGACGTGGATGGAAGTACTTGGATGTGGAATGGTGAATCCAAAAGTTTTTGAATTTGTGGGCTATGATTCTAACGAACTTTCTGGCCTAGCTTTCGGTATGGGAATTGAAAGGCTGGCCATGATTAAGTTCGGCATAACTGACATTAGATATTTTTACCAAAATGATTTAAAGTTTCTTAGTCAGTTTCAATAATCGGAGGAAAATATGAGCATAAGGCCGGACCATTGGATAAGAAAAATGGCTTTAGAACACGGAATGATAGAGCCGTTTGTAGACAAACAAACAACAAAAGGAGCTATTTCGTACGGTGTTTCCGCATATGGCTACGATATAAGGGTTAGTGATGAATTCAAAGTTTTTACTGATGTCTTTAATACTGTTGTAGACCCTAAAAACTTTGATGAAAAATCCTTTGTGACGATTGTTGGCAAAGAATGCATTATTCCACCAAATTCTTTTGCTCTTGCTAGAACGGTCGAATATTTTCGAATTCCAAGAAGCACGATTACTGTTTGTGTTGGGAAATCAACATATGCAAGATGTGGCATTATCGTTAATGTAACTCCCTTTGAGCCAGAGTGGGAAGGTTATGTGACACTTGAAATTTCTAATACCACTCCTTTGCCTGCAAAAATTTATGCGAACGAAGGTATCGCTCAAGTCCTATTTTTTGAAAGTGATGAACCCTGTGAAATTTCATATGCCGACAAAAAAGGGAAGTATCAAAGTCAGACTGGCATCACTCTACCGAAGATGAAAGATTAGCTCTTTAATAAAATTCGAGCCATGTTAGAATTCACCTAAACAATATGTCAGTGGTAAAAAAAACCTCTCCTAACAGTCAATATAGCGCCAAATCTATCCAAGCTCTCGAGGGTTTGGAGGCCGTACGAAAACGTCCGGGCATGTACATCGGCGACGTAACAAAACGAGGTTTCCACCATCTAGTCATAGAGGTTCTGGATAATTGTGTGGATGAAGCTCTGGTAGGATTCTGTGATTCTATAACGATAACTATCAACAAAGACGAAAGCATCTCGTTGGAGGATAACGGTAGAGGAATACCAGTTGATATGCATTCTCAAAAGAGAAAACCAGCTGTAGAGGTCATTCTAACTACTCTTCATGCTGGAGGTAAGTTTGACTCTAAAACATATGCTGTGTCCGGTGGCCTTCACGGCGTTGGCGTAACCGTTGTTAATTTTCTCTCCGAATTTCTTGAAGTAGAAATATCTCGGGATGGTAAAGTTTGGCATCAGAGATATGAATTTGGAAAGGTTGCTTCGAAACTTAAGTCTATTGGCAAGACAAAAAAAACAGGTTCGAAAATTACTTTTAAGCCCGATTCAACTATATTCGAACCAGTAATTAATACAAATGGACGATATGACTTTGAACCAAAATTTGATTTTTCTTATCTGTGCAATAGAGCTCGTGAGCTTGCATTTTTAAATGCTGGTTTAAAAATTACATTAAATGATGAACGAACATCAGCCGGGGAAAATTATTTTTACAAGGGCGGACTTAATTCTTTTGTAGAGCATTTAAATGATGGTAAGAAATTAATTAATTCTAAGCCAATATTTATTTCTGGCTCTAAAGACGAGAATATTGTCGAAATTGCTATTCAATACAATGAAGGATATTCAGAAACGATGTATTCTTATGTGAACAATATCAATACCATTGAGGGAGGGACCCATTTAAGCGGTTTTCGAAGTGCCCTGACAAGATCAATTAATAAATATGCAAAAGATCAAAACCTACTTAAGAATGGCACTGCGCAGATTATGGGTGATGATACGAGAGAAGGCTTAACAGCTGTCCTGAGTATTAAGATTCCTGAGCCGAAATTTGAAGGTCAAACAAAGACCAAATTGGGCAATTCTGAGACTTCAGGTATTGTCGAATCGCTTGTTAATGATTCCCTGGGTGATTATTTCGAAAGGAATCCTTCTCAGGCAAAGAAAATTATAAATAAAGCAATTGATGCTGCAAAAGCAAGAGAAGCTGCTAAAAAGGCTCGAGATTTAACAAGACGCAAGGGGGCCTTGGATTTAGGTTCACTGCCTGGGAAATTAGCGGATTGCCAAGAAAAAGATCCGGACAAATGTGAATTGTTTATCGTTGAGGGTGAATCTGCTGGTGGTTCTGCCAAGCAAGGAAGAGATAGAAAGACCCAAGCTGTATTACCTTTAAAAGGTAAGGTTATTAATGTTCAAAAAGCGAGACTAGATAAAGTTCTGGGTAACGACGAAATAGGTACATTGATTACCGCACTAGGTATTGGAGCTCCAAATGATAAGAGCTCAGAAGAAGGTAACGGATTTGATATCTCAAAACTAAGATATGGGAAAGTTATTTTAATGACCGATGCTGATGTTGATGGCTCCCACATTAGAACTTTATTGCTAACATTTTTCTATAACCACTACAAAGAAATTATTCGAAAGAAAAAATTATTTATTGCTCAACCACCTTTATTTAAATTAAAAAGAGGAAACAAAGAGGAGTATGTTCAAGACGAAACCGAACTCGACGAATTTATTCTAAGAAATTCAATCAATGAAATAATTTCGGAGGATAGCTTTAAAAAGAACAAGATTTCCCCGAAGGATTTATTGGCTAGCATATCTCACTATAGAAGATTTAAAAACCTGGTTCAGACAATGGAACGCTCAGGCGATGATCCAAGAATTTTGAATATTGTTTTACGATTATCTGCGGAGAACGATAAAATTGATTTTTCTAAATCCAAGGTAGGGCGCATGGTGACAGATGAATTCAAGCAAGATAACGCGTCTTCCGAGATCAATTACAATGTCACCTCGAAGAAAGATCCTATCTCGATTACAATGACGGCTAGGAGCAAAGGCAGGGAGACGATAACAATTATAAATAAGCCACTTCTGGATTCACAGATATTCAAGAAGGCCGTTACCGAGTTTCAACAGAGTATCAATAAGCTAAATTTCCCCTTCAATTTTACTATTAAATCTGGCGAATCTTATAAAGCGCTGAATTTGGAGATGCTTCTTAATCAGTGTATTGAAATTGGCAAGAAGGGATATTCAATTCAACGATATAAGGGTTTGGGCGAAATGAATCCTGAACAACTATGGGAAACAACGCTAGATCCTTCTTTGAGAGTTTTAAAAGTAATCAATATGGCTGATGTTGAAGACCTCGAAAAAGACAGAGAAGAAGAAAAATTATTCGAAGACCTAATGGGAGATCAAGTCGAACCTAGAAAGAAAATTATCGAAACAAATGCTCTCAATGTAACAAATCTGGATATCTAATCTTTAGATTGGTCTGTATTGTCTGTTACAATTTTTTTAATATCGTTAATTTCTTCGTTGACAGACTCGTTTAATTCATCTTTTAAATTTGTTATCTTCCTATAGAACTTGGCACAGTTTTTAGCGATGCTAGGTAATTCATCCGGACCAAACAAAAGAATAAAAACAACTAGAACAAAAATTATCTCGGAGAAACCCAAACCAAACATAGGATAATTATATAGTAAATATTCTATTTTATAGGTTTTTTAACAAATAATGTCATGGACGCGCCAATTAAACATACAATCATGGAAAAGTATAATCCATATGAATAGGTATGAAATTGGTCTACAAGGAAGCCTGCTAAAGGAGGTCCAATTATGGCAGAAATTGAAAAACTTGTTCCAAACACACCAAAAATTTGCCCGGCATTGGTTGTTCCAAAAAAATCCTTGAGTTTACTTGGGAAGATAGGAATCCAACCACCATAGCAAAAACCGAATATGATTCCGAATATAATGTACGATAAAATATCATTAGCATTGGTTATTATTAAAATTGACAGACCCTGACCGAGAAAAACTACAAAAAGAATCTTGTTTCTGTGAGTGAATTCAGCTAAATATCCTGTCACCAACCTACCACATAAACTACCAACGGCAATTGCTGCCGGTGCTGCTGAAGCAGCTAACAGACCAAGATTTTTGCTTAAAGCATAATCAAATTGTAGTGTTATGATGATTAGAAAAGCTAACATTCCAAAAATCATTAACGAATAAAGAATAAAAAAGGGAACTGTTTTTACTGCCTCCATTGTTGACCAAACTTGTAATTCCTCTTCTTTTTTTATGGGATTTAATCCACCGTAGGGTTCTAAGCCCATTTCCTTAGGGCTCCCTTTCATTAGAAATGCTGCGAATGAGAAAATAAATGCAATTATTGCCAAAGATATTAGGGTTAATTCTAAAGAGGTATTTTTTAATATGAATGCCGATAAAGGATTAATGATTAATCCACTAATTGGAACTCCAGCTGTAATAATGCCGACAACGAAGTCTCTCCTTTTGTTAAACCATCTTTGAGCTATAGCTACTGCTGGAATATAAAAAGCTCCATCACCAATCCCAGGCAATATGCCATAATTGATAAATAGACCAATTTTGGTTTCGGAATATGCTGTTAAGAAAAGACCTAGGGCGGTTATGACCCCACCTAAAAAGATAATTTTTTCAGGCTTGTGTTTATCAATCAATCTTCCAAAAACGACCATTGAAAAAGCAAATACGAGACATCGAATTGCGAAGATTGAGTTAACCAATGCTTTTGTTAAATCAAATTTTGATTGTATCGACGGTAAAAGCATTCCAAAAGAATAGAGAAGTAGTCCATCAAGGAAAACCAACATGACCCCAGCAAAAACTACTACCCAACCATAGAATATTTTGTTTTTATTCACAACTATATCTTCTTAACCTATTTAATTAGCAGTGTCCTTTAAGAATTTTTCTAGTTCTGTCTCAGAATTGATTACTTTTTCTTCGCCGCTCGACATATTTTTTATTCTAACCAAAGATTTGTTAAATTCGTCTTCTCCAATTATGACAACTCTTTTACTAGATATCTTATTTGCTGTTTTCATCTGTTTTGTAAAGCTCTTTGCCTCATATTCAATCTCGACTTTAAAATTATTATTTCTCAACTTATTCGCAATTTTGAACGAATAATCTTTAAATTGAGAGTCTTGGTATGCGACATAAAAGTCTACCGTTTCTATTCGATTATCGTTAGGTTGTTGTTGGTTGAGAAGAAGAGCTATTCTCTCTATTCCTGCAGCGAATCCTATGCAGTCAGTTTTAGGACCACCTAATTTGTGAACCAGGGTATCATATCGCCCTCCTGCTAGTATTGCATTGTGAGCCCCCAAGTCTTTAGATGTTACTTCAAACACTAAATCATTGTAGTAGTCTATGCCCCTAATTAATTGATTGTTGACCACATAATCAAATTCCAAATCATCAAGAATTTTTTTTAGTTTCTCGAATCTTTCCAATGGTTCGACTCCGATAAAATCTATTGTGTTGGGGATGTTGTCAAACTTATATTTATGGATGGCCTTATCTAAAAATCTTAAAGGATTTTTGTTAAGAATTTCCAAATCATCCTTGTCTATCGAATTTATATGTTTTTCTGCGCAACTTAAAACAGCCGAAGAGATTTTTTTTAGCGATTCACTATCCCCAATTGAATTAATCTGGAATATGTAACCCTTGATCCCTATACGATCCAAAAGAGTTTTTGCTAAATGCAAAATTTCTACTTCATGATACAGCTCTTTTGAGCCTAGCAGCTCAATTCCTATCTGGTGGAACATTCTATAACGACCTTTTTGAGACCTTTCGTATCTAAACATTGGGCCCAAGTAAAAGAGCTTGTTGATTTTTTTTATTTTGTAGAGCGAATTTTCAATAAAACTTCTGACCGTTGGCGCGGTCCCCTCGGGTCTCAGGCAATAAGAATCATTGATCCCCTTTTTTACTTCAGAAAGATCCTTCTTTGATACAAATTCATACATCTCTTTAGAAACGTCGGTATCTGAACCTATTCCTGTTTTGAATGTAGAATCGTATTCCATAACCGGTGTTATTATTTCGGAAAAATTGTATATGGACATAGTTTGTCTTAAATTATCTAGAATTGAATTCCAGTAATATGACGTATCTGACCCGGCAGAACCGTACGGAAGAATATCCCTAAAACCTTTTATCGCTCTCATTTAATCCAATACCAAATCTTAATTAAATATTGTTTATTAATCAATTAATCAATAATATATACTAGTGCAAATATATTACATAGGAAGCCCAGAGATTTTTGGTGAAGGTGCAAGTGGTATACATGTTGCACGAATGTGCGAGGCCTTCTCGGATATAGGACACGATGTTACACTCAGGATACCCATCTCTTCGAGAGATGAAGATAGATTTTTTTCTTTTTATGGAGTCAAAAAATCGTTCAAAATCGAGCCCTCTATAGGTTTCAAGAGAGGACCAGTAAGACATTTCTTTCATGGCATAAATTCTTTTATAAGAACCGTTTTGCTTAATGAGTATGATTTTATTGTTACGAGAAATATTACATTTGCTTTTGCTGCATCATTTATAAAGAAGAATATTATAGTCGACATACATCATCCACCAATTAATTATTTTTCCACATTGGCTATAAAAAGATTTTTAAAGTCTGATAATATTTGTAAAATAGTCTGCAATTCTCATGGCACAAAAGATATCCTAGAAAAGAGTTTCTTTTCTTCACGAAAAATGCAAGTACTGCATAACGGTGTCAATTTAAAAGACTTTGTGCCAAACCAGAGCGTCAATACCCTAAAGAATCGATTAGCGATTCCCCATGAATCAAAAGTCGTATCTTACATAGGAAATACTTATAAGGGTAGGGGTATCGAGAAGATGATTGATCTCTCAAAGGCTCACAAGGACCTGTATTTTTTGATAGTCGGTGGGGAGAAGCAAGACAACGAACAATACATGAAATTAATCGACAAGGAACAACGCAATATATTCTTTACAAACCATATCCCGCACGTTGATATTCCCAACTATCTTCTAGTCTCCGATATTTTACTTATTCCTTATGAGAAAGAATTTACTATAAAAGGTGATAAGATTGCTACTGATTATTCGTCCCCAATCAAGCTTTTTGAATATTTATCATCTGGAAAACCTATCGTTGCTTCAAGCTTGCCACCATTTTCGACGATATTAAGACACGGTCATGATGCCTTGCTTGTGAATCCGGATTCCTACGAAGATTTAAATGAATCACTAATAACGTTGTTGAAAGATGATAAATTGATATCACGACTTTCTGAAAACTCTCTTAAGCTTTCAAAAAACTTTAGCTGGGAAAAAAGGGCGTCCATGATGTTGGCTGATTTGCAGGTGTAAGCATGAGGATTGTCCTTATCTTTTTTGCTTTTTTCTCAATGAGTTTGTCCATATTATCGGAAGATTACGTCGAGGAAGAGAAGAAGAGCTCCAAAGAACCCGAAGAAACCATAGAAGAAGTATCTAGTGCAATAACAGAAACTTTTGCTTCTAATGATACAGTTGCGGAAGAAGAAGTAGAAAAACCTCAAGGAGAGACAGATAGAATAGAACGTAATTTCGTAGAAGACTCTCTCAATATTCACTACTATATGTGGATAGGTAGGATTTTATATGTCAGAAATAAGGATAGTAAAATTTTTGACACCAGTCCAAAAAAATGGAGTAAAAATATAACTAATCCAGAATGGAACGATGGGGACAGTTTTGTCACGAACTACATATACCATCCATATTTCGGTGCTCTATATTATCAAATATATAAAGATTTAGGATACGAAGACAACCAGGCTTATATGGGCTCTGTGCTTCAGAGCACATTGTGGGAGTTTGCAATTGAAGGTACGGTAGAAAAGCCATCGCTTCTGGATACAGTTGTAACACCTGGATTTGGTATCCCACTAGGAATATATTTCGAAAAACTAAATACCGAACTTGAGACCTCACCTTATCTATTCAAGAGAGCGTTGTCCTATATAATAAATCCAGCCAAAATTTTTCTCTCGGAAGGGGATGTAGGTTTTGTGAACCCGGTCTCTGGATCCTTTATGGTGCACAAGCCTTTTAAATATTCCGACCACGAGCGAGAAACCGAAACAAATTATTCTTTTTTAGGTAACAACCCATTGCCTAATAATTCGTTTCGACTGAGGAGTTATTTCTTTGACATAAAACAATACAAAGGTGGAGGCTCGGATATCTTTTATTTTGTAGATACTGAATTTGCTAATTCATCTAACGATTTTAGTCTATTTTTATCTTTTCCTTGGGCGGGCGCTTATGATGGAAATGATAAAAATTACGAAGTAGTTGATAATGGATTCGAAGTAGGCAATTTTCAAGTAGGAGCTAAAAAAGTTCTTCATGCTAGTTCCTCTGTTGATTTATCGAGTACTTTAAGTTTAAGCCTTCCAACCTCTACTCTTTGGGATGATTCGAAGAATAGATTAGAAAAATTACAATCTAATTCTGTTTTTTTGAAAGATACCCTCCATGATTCTACGATTATTGCACCGGAAGTTTTTCTGATTAGCAAGTATATTCAGGTGGGTTTTGGTACAGAATTCTTCTTTAATGCTGATGATTATAGCGGTGAAAGAGAAGAAATCTTTTTTGTTTACGATGTAGATATTAGTTTATTTAGCTCCAAAGACGATAATTATGTTCTGTTTTATGAATTTAAGGCTATCAATCAATTTACCGAACGGAATAAAGATTTAGATACTATATCGGCGGTAACTTTTCGATCAAGAAAGGAGCTTGAATTTGGAATTAGCTTTCTGCTTCCTATGTCTGGTCAAATTCAAGAATATATGCATAATGGGATAGCGGTTGATTTGACTTTTCCTCTCTATTGATAACAAATTTGTTTGACTCAAAAACACCTGCTTAGTCCCTTGTATGTTTGGAAATTGAACTATGTCGAAGACAATATGCCTGCAAGCTCATCAATTGGCATCGCTGCTAAAGTTACTAGCTGTATAGTCCCTCTAGCCCCCAGTTCGATTGACACTTTTGATATTGTCTCATTATCTGGAGCCTCTAAAATATTCACGAAATCGTACTCTCCTAATACCGCATATTGTTCTAAAACTTTTGCCCCCATCTTTTCTATTTCATCGTTTACCTCTTTTATTCTTTCCGGGCGCATCTTTACTGTTTTTCTTCCTTCGTCTGTCAGCGTGCTTAGCATAATATATGTAGGCATTTAAATTTCCTCCAGGATGATTTTCTCTATTTGTCCCTTGGGTAATGAGCCAACAATCTGGTTTTTTAGCTCACCTTTATTAAAGATTATCATCGTGGGTATACTCCTGATTCCAAATTTTGCCGCCATTTCTTGATTCTCGTCTATATTAATTTTTACAATCTTTATTTTTCCATTATTTTCCCTGGAGATCTCTTCCAATGTCGGTGCGAGCATTTTGCATGGTCCACACCAAGGTGCCCAAAAATCTACCAGAACAGGAATGTCGGAATCNAGAACTTCTTTGTGGAAATTATCATCTGTTGTTTCAACTACGGTACTCATTTTCTCCTCCAGTTAGCAAATTAATAATAAACTATAATATAACGAAAAATAAATTATCAAAGTTTCTTACAATAAGTTAGAATTATTTAACTTATTGTTACAAGGATGTCTTTATATGCCAAAGAGCAATTTTAGGATTGAATCAGATTCAATGGGGGAAATGAAAGTTCCTAAAAATGCTTTGTATGCGGCACAGACGGCAAGAGCAATTAAGAATTTTCCAATAAGCGGATTAACATTCAAAAGACCTTTCATTGAGGCCCTTGGTGTTATAAAATTTTCTGCTGCCAAAGTTAATCAACAACTAAAATTAATCTCACCAAGTGCGGCTAAAGCTATTATGAAGGCATCGGATGAAGTGATTAACGGTATACACGATTCAGAATTTGTTGTTGATATTTTTCAAACGGGTTCTGGTACATCGACTAATATGAATGCTAACGAAGTAATTGCAACTTTAGCTAATAGATACATCAAAGGAAAAGAAAAAATTCACCCAAATGATCATGTCAATTTATGTCAATCCAGTAACGATGTTATCCCAACCGCGATACATATCTCCACATACAAACTAATTCTCAACTCTTTAATCCCTAATTTGAAAATTCTTGAGAAACAGCTAGGAGTAAAATCAAAAAAATTTAACAGTATTTTTAAGATTGGTCGCACACATCTTCAAGATGCTACACCGATAACTTTAGGTCAAGAATTTGGTGGATATGCAAGCATGATTACAAAATCTATTAATTTTATAGAAGAATCATCAAGTAATTTAAAAGAATTGGCCCAGGGCGGCACTGCTGTGGGGACTGGTATTAATTCTCATCCGAAATTTGCATCTAAGATTGCAAAAGAAATATCTACAAAGGTGGGTATTAAATTTGTGGAAGCAAAAAATCATTTCGAATCACAAGCATCTAAAGATGCTTTGGTTCTTACTAGTGCATCGCTAAAAACTCTGGCCACGTCTTTGATGAAGATAGGAAACGATATCAGATGGCTTGGTAGCGGACCTAGGTGTGGTTTTGGAGAAATCTCTTTGCCTGCAATTCAGCCTGGATCATCGATAATGCCTGGAAAAGTTAACCCCGTTCTAGCCGAATCTTTAACACAAGTTTGTGCGCAAGTTATAGGTAACGATGTCACCGTTACTATAGCTGGTCAATCAGGAAATTTTGAACTTAATGTCATGATGCCCGTAATGGCTCACAATGTTTTGGAATCGGTCGAACTCCTTTCTTCATCGTCTAAAATTTTTGCAACCGATTGCATAGCAGGAATACAACCCGATAGAAAGAGATGTGAAAGTCTTATTGAAGAAAGTTTAGCTATGTGTACGAGCCTAGCTCCTGTGCTTGGCTATGATAAAGCAGCAGCTATAGCAAAAAAAGCTTACGCCGAAGGTAAAACAATTAGAGGTATTGTTTATGAAGATAAAATTCTAGATAAAAAAGAAGCTGATAAGATTTTAAATCCACAAAAAATGATTAAACCCAGTTTGTGACGATGAAGAAGAAGCTGTTAACGAAAGTATCCAACATAGAAGATATCTCAGTCAGCGTGGAATATTTTAAGGATAAATATTTTCCTGATATTTTGAAGGAAACTGAATTGTTGAAGAGTGTTGTTAATCAAATCAAGCTCGAACCCAGAATTCTCTACGACGAAAATTACGTAAAAGGTTGGAAAGATGATTTAACTATTGAGAGAGAATCAAAGATTAAAATCATCATAAACTTGTTGCAATCCATTTTGAACGAACTTGAAAATTCGAATACCGTTTCCTCATATAAAAAGAATTTTGATAGATGGACCAAGGCCAAAGAGTGGCTTAACGATATCTTCTCCGCCGCGTCTTCGGGCTCTCGGTCTAAGTTGATTTATTTCGGCCCATGCGGGGAAAATTTACCTTCGGATTCTAAACTCTCATCTGAATTTAAATCTCTTAAGAATAAACTCGAAAGATTTTTCTTAAAACATCACCCTGTCCTTGTAGAAGCAAATGAGAAAAAGAAACAAGGACCAGTCTTATTATCAAAATATGCAAATACTATTTTAATAGATGAAGTCTTAGGTGCTTTTGCAAAAACCTATCAGAAATCTTATGCACCTTACTCAGGACTAATAGCAGCTAAAGAGCGTCACGAAGTCGATACGATTGATAAAATTGTCCTGCATATTTTAGCGAACAAATATAGAACAACATTCCAGTCAATTTCTGTCAGGATGAAATTGATTTAATTCTCATATTTTATACTTTTAAGTGTTACAATCTAACTATGAGAGCTAGCCCAAGTGACGATCCTTGGATTGATACCGAGATTTTGAGTGATAAATTTTTTATCGAAATAAAAAAATTCGTTGAACAAGTACACGAGGGAAAGACGGGCATACTGTCCTGGGTTTTTTTCTGTAAATATTTTAAAGATTTTCAATCGACAAAAAAACCCTTACAGTTAGCCTTAGCAATCAAGGAGCACCCCTGCGTACTTGACCATCCAACCGTTAGATATCAAGTTATTGCGTGGGCCTTACAATCTAAGTATCCAAGCAAAGAAGATAAACGAAACCTACAAGAGTTTGCTTTAGGCCTGGGTGATTATGGTTCAAACAAGGAATCAAAAAATACCATTCCGTTTAACAAAGAACATATTTCGGGCACTTTTAAATATATTTATAAAATGTTATCCGATATGAGAAAAGAACTTAAACCGAAATCGATTGAAGAGAGAAATTTTGCCCTGAGAACGTTGTTTAATCCAGGTAAAGCAAAAATAATTCCACTTGAGAGCAAAATAGAAGAGTGGTCTAATATAAAAAACCTGAGAGAGCTCTCGTTGCACATTACGCAATACTTTTTAAGCTACAAGTGGAGTCTTGAATACAAAAACGATTTCGTAAAAGATGAAAACCAACTTTTGGTACCCCCCAAACTAATACCAATGAAAACAATAGAGAATCTAATTCGTTAACTTAGTAATATTCTCCTGGTTCGCAAACTCTATATTGGACCATCTATTGATGAGGAATTCTATTAAACTAAGAGCATCCGAATAGTTACTTTTCTCTAATTCTATTTTTAAATCAGAAATAATTTTTACGGAATCTTCCTTGTCTAAACTGTTAGGAGGAAATGATGTTAACAGGTCTCCATAATTAAGAACAATCCTACTGTCTTTTGAAAACTCCTTGCACCACTCTTTAGTTTGGTTTAAATCCTTCTGAACTATACCGAGATAGGTAAACAGTTTTTCATTTTCTTCCGTGAGACTATTATTTAACAAAGTGAAATCGTCAATCATTTTTTGTGCTGAGATTAGGCTGTTTGTATAATGTATTGACCCGAATCCGTAGTGAGTCTTAAATGTCTTCTTCTGATCGTTTGAAAAAAGAAAGAACCAATGAATGGGTATCACATTCTCAACCAAAAAAGAATAGGGCTGACCATTTTTATCTGAATCTAGAAGGCATATATAATGCTCACCGTTCTCCTTTATAAATAGACATTCTCTTATATTGTCTTTACTTATAGAAAGGTGATCTGCTAATGATTCTTGAAAAGTTGTATATTCGGTCCCAAACCACACCCCATAAGGTGATGTAGGACCGCCCCAGTAATCTTCATAAAAGTCTATATATTTATTCCAATATTCTTTGTCGTCTCTTATATTCTCAAGTTTTTCATAAATTTGCAGACGACATGAGGGCATATGTTGATTTTCCTATAATTAGAATTATAATTCAACTTACTCCTATGAAGCGAAACCTCTTTTTCTTGCTCAGCCTATTTATACTGATGTCCCAATCAGCCTTAGCTGATGATATAGTTTTCTTTGAAACCATACCTCTTTTTGGAAAAATACTAATAATGGCGGTGGCTTGCTCGATTCCGGTCTTTATTGTTTTTGCTCATATCGGTTTGTTTGAATACTTGCACACAGATAAATTTCCCAGTCTTGCTTTCCTAACAAGGCCGCAACAGGAAATGTTGTCTGGAACTATTGTAGGCTTGATATTTGGAATACTACTAACCCTTTTCTTTATTATTCTTGTAGGTTAAATATCTAAAATTATTGTTATTTTTTGATTTTTCTTGTTTTTCTGTGTTATAGTGACCTCAAATGTCAGTCAAAATTGATCAAATTATAAGATCTGATAGAAGAACACTGGAAGTCGAGATTTCAGTTGAAGGCCATATTATTATTAGATCGCCTCTTGATCAGTCTATGGAATCAATTCAAGAATATATAGATTCAAAGAAGTTTTATCTATTACGAACTCAGCAAATTGCTAAAGCTAGATATTTAAACGACCTTCATAAGAAATATGAGGATGGCGAGAAATTCCTATATTTAGGAAAAGAAAGACCTTTAAAAATCAGTACTGATGACCCGGTACCATTTGACTATAGAGAAGGAGTTTTTTATCTTTCTAGTTCTTATTTAAAATTTGCTAATAAATTTTTTGTAGATTGGTATAAAAAAATGGCAAAAGAGTACATCAGCGAAATCGCCAATCGGTACTCTCAGCTTTACAATGTTGATTATGAGAAAATCGTGATTACAAATGCCCACTCCCAGTGGGGTTCTTGTACTGGCAATGGAACTCTCAACTTTACTTGGAGAGTAATTTTGGTCCCTCACGAAGTTATAACTTATCTTGTGGTGCACGAGCTTGCTCATATAGAAATAAGGGAACATTCAAATCGTTATTGGCTTGAGGTAGAAAAAATGATGCCGGACTATCTTAAATATGAGAATTGGGTAAACGATAATGGACATATTTGTGCTATGTTTAAAGATGGAACCTTCGCAAAGACACCATCTTCAAATAGTTCAAAAATAAAAAAGAAAAATATTCAACTTGAGCTTGATCTTTAATTGCAAGTAAATTTATATGTATAAAAAATTTAAAAAACTTATTAATAGATCCTTTCTGTTTATCCTTTCCTTGCCAGGAGCATTTATAATTTTAGCCCCTATCTTTTTGCTGTATGGAGGATATTTGCTCTTATCTTCAAATGGAAGAAGAAAACTAAAAAAATATTTTTTATTAACAGTTAACCTCTTAAACTTGTTCAAAACTAGAGAAGGGAGGAGACAGTCCTGGGTTTTGATTAAAAATTTTTGGAATGGAAAAAACTAAAGTTTTCCTGATGAACCAACTATCGTATATAAGGAATACGCCATTATAAGAAAAACAGCAACGAACAACAATATAAAGAAAATCTTCTCTGTGTTTTTACTCATGACCCTATTATAAACAACAAATCCTCTTTTGGTATTGCAATAAAATAAAACTCTAGTAACATAATAGCTTATGACGGGAACTAGTTTTAAACAAAAAAAGAAAGAAGAAACGATAATTGAATCTATCTTTCCGGAAGGATTGAGAGATAAGACTCTTTTTAGGCCGACAATCAAAGGCAATGTGCAACAAATGAGTGAAAAAGGAGAGGGGTATCATGATGGTAATCCTTTTAGGTTGGTTGCATTTGATAGCCTTGAAGAATATCTGGAGACAAAGAATCCAGACAAGATGATTGATGCCGTAATGCATGACTACACAATTATTCAAGGGATTGTAATTAATGACTTAGAAGTTTGGGATCCAAAGAGTATGGTTGGTAACGAAATTATAGACTTAACAATTTTGCAAATGGCTCATATTGATCGCCTATCAACAAAGACTGGTACTTCAGAAGAAAATCTAAACCTTGTAACTCCCCCTACTGTGGTGTGGTCAACGATTAATTATTGGAGAACATATTTGACCTTTAATCGAGCCTCAGTTTACGCAAGTGATACGCAAAAATATCTTGAAAGATGTTTCTTAAGAGTGGGTGGCGCTTTAATTCCATCTATTATTCCTGTTGCAGACGGTGTCTTTACCGAAGAAGAAAGAAAATATAGAGAACTTAAACAGGCTTAGTGGCAGGATATTCCAAGTTTTTTCAATCTCCAGTAGTTATAGGGTAATGGGACAATGAATCCTACTAGTAGGATTGCGGGTAAGGTTTGAAATGTTATAATCGCTTTGCCATTTAACATAAAGTCGGTATAGTTCATTGCGATTTCCATTCCTAGCATACTTATAAGACTCATTCCCATTGCGGTTTTAAAAGCATTCTTGAATTTCATAGTTTTAAAGAGAATAAATGTTTCGAGCGCGATACTTGTTATTAATCCATTAATCGTAGCAATTATCATTATATTGATATCATTAATATGGTATTCGGCATTCTGGAAAAATATTATTGTTCCAAAATCGCCGATTGAACATCCAAGAAGACACCATAAGGTATTTATTGATGACCTTTTCCAAGTATGAATACATTTCCACATTAACTCTACCTCTTTATTAGATAGACAAGAATTATTATCATGACGACAACGGTTATAGAAAAATAGAAAAAGATTGTTTCTTGAATCATCTAAATTCTTATAATACATTATTAATGTTATGACACAATCATCATGTGGTCCTACCAGCCCAGTCGCCGTTATTGGAAGTTCTCAGGTTAATGAACAAAATGCTGAGACCTACATGAAGAAATATGAGCTCTACGATAGGATTGACTTGTTTCCCAAAGAGGTAAGAACAATGGAAATTAAGGAATGGGAGTCTTTTGCTAAAAGGAATCCTTACCTTGCGAAGTTCTACGGTAAAAAAATGCCTGGCTACTTTTTTGTTGCTCTAGAAACTTGGAACTCAGAATTAGATTTTGATGTCTCCAACCCATTCCTCGAGAATATTTTTGCTGACACAATTAAATATTGGAGAAACCTGATTTTGAATCAGGACGAGGAACTGTCTAATGCTGGTAAAATTTTATTGGAAAATGTGGGTATAGCTCTAGGGTCTGTTCCAAGTAAAAATTAGAATGCGCATTATAAGGTTTGTCCTCGGAAGAATAATCCTGTTCCTTGATTGGATTACATCTCCAAAGCCTATCAAGATGCAACAAGAACAACTTGATCAAATTACGCGCTCTACTTCAAATATGACTTTGTATGAATTCAGGGCCTGCCCTTTTTGCGTACGAGTTAGGAGATTTATGAGAAGAAATAATATTGATATTGAAACTAAAGATGCTAGAAGGAACGATGATTTTGCCTCGGAATTGATTTCTGGTGGCGGCAAACTTCAGGTTCCATGCCTTCAGATCAAAGAACCTTCTGGTAAGATCGTTTGGATATATGAATCTAAAGATATTATACAGTTTTTGACTACAGAGCTGGGTTTTCAGACATGAGTCCCAAAGAGGATTTAAAAAAACGACTAACCAAAATGCAATATCACGTTACACAAGAATATGGAACGGAGCCACCTTTTTCCGGAGAACTAAATGACAATAAAGACACCGGGATTTACAAATGTATATGTTGCGATACGGAGCTTTTTCACTCCTCAAACAAATTTGATTCTGGGACAGGGTGGCCAAGTTTCTGTGATCCTATTTCGAAAGACCACGTTGCACTTAAAGAAGACACTTCCGATGCTATGATTAGAGTAGAGGTTGGTTGTCAAAAATGTGGTGCTCATTTAGGGCATGTTTTTGGAGATGGACCCGAGCCAACCAGATTAAGATACTGTATAAATTCTTCCTCTCTATCTTTTAAAAAATCCTAGTTTAAGTTTGCCTTTATTGTAATGTAAAATTACTTTATGCCTGAGAAAGCTTCAAAAAAAGAGTCAAAAAAAGCCAAGACTCCAGAAAAACAAATTGACGATGAGCACAAAACTAATCTTTATGGTCAATGGAAGAGGAACCAAAAAGCCAATATCCTCGGAAAAGATATTGGTGATGAGAACAAGAACCGTATATATGGCCAATGGAAGACTAATCTTTATAGGAATTATTTTAAGGATGATGATGATTATGATGTGAAGGATGACAAAAATTCAGATGACATGAGAGGATTGACTGAAGAAAAACAATTGGAGGAATTTCACAAAGTAGAACATCGCAAAAGATATGGAGCACGAACGGCACAATATAAAAAAGGATCAGAAAATATTGGGTGGAGAATTCAGCCTAGGACTGATTTAAAAGCAAAAAGAAGATACAAATGGGGATCCTTGAAAGACTTATATCCTCCCAATCTCTCCAATCCTCTTACATGTAAAATCCCCTCCTTAGTTGATTTCCTTGAAACACACCAACCTAAGTACTTTTTTTATACGCTAGAAAATTGGGATTTCCAAAACGAAAAAAAAATACCTGTTGAAACGAATCTTATCTACAAAGCTCTTCTCTATTGGAGACTGATGCTTTTTACAGGAGATCTTGATGATGAGCAAAGCAAGATTGTGAAATCCTATTTGAAAACCGCAAGTGCGATAATCAAAGATAGGATGCCCATGTTCGATTATTGGCCCTACAAGAATGGATTGGTTCACTATTATGGATACAAAAAGGATGACACCTACAAGGAAAGAAATAAACAATCGAATTTCATAAGTTTTAACCCAGATGCGCCGTATATATTTTTTGATTATTTTAATAGATTAAAAGATAAATTGATTCCATATTCACGAGAAATGCAAAAAGAGACCAGTCTTAAAAACAAACAAGTATATTGGATTAAAGTTTTTAAAACGAACTTTGAAAAGAAAGAAATTCCTAGCGAAGTAGTATTAAAAACGGATTTTAATTACCAAAATCTTGACCTTGTCGTATCTTCATACCTTGCTTGGGAGCACAATAAATTGAAACGAAGCAAAGATGAACCAAGAATGAAACTCTTAGCGGATTGGAAATTGCTATATTCAATTTACAAGGAAGTCGATTCTCTGAAGAATAAAAATCATAAATCATTTGACGTTGAAGATGTATCGGTTCAAAAAGTAGATTACGAATTAACTCTAGGTCCTCCGATACCTACAAGAAGCATTCATAATCACTCGTTAAAATAATTAAAAATCTATAATAAAATTAGATTTTTTGGATGAATGCATAGCCTGTTGTATTGGTCTTTATCTGTAGTAATATCTGAGAAACAAGCTAGTGGTACATTTGTCTTAGTGTTGGGTTAATAGCTTAGAGGAGTAGGGTAGAAATGGGTCAGACAGAGATTGTAATTGCTCTAGGCGGAGCCTTGGGTGCGGTGCTTAGATATTCTTCGAGTCTTTTTTTTGGCCTACATCTGCCAAACAAACCTTATATTTCAACATTGCTGGTGAATGTATTTGGCTCGTTATTAATAGGACTATTTTATTACCTAAGCGAACTTTTTGATGTTAAGGAAGCGTTCCGATTATTCTTTGTCGTAGGGTTCTTAGGTTCCTTAACAACTTTTTCTGCATTTAGCTATGAATTCATGAATATGGTTAACGAGAAGTCATTTCTTCTCGCTGCAAATTACATAATATTAAACATTTCTTTAAGCGGTTTGTGCATTTTAATTTTTATTAGATTCTTAAAGCACTGAGCTATTTAGATAGGTAAGAAACAGCATTACTTATGCCGTCGACGGTCAAACTGTACATTTTATTATCGGCTAGGTAGCGAGTGTATTCTATTGATTGTGAATATTCCCATTCTTCTTTGGGAACTGGGTTCAGCCATGCAATTTTATCGAAATGACTTTTCATTTTTTTAAAGTGATATTCGCCGGATTGTTCATTGTAATGTTCAATTGATCCATTGATATGAGTTATTTCGTAAATACCCATGAATGCATCACCTACAAAAATAATTTTGTAATCTTTGCCATACTTGCTTACTAATTCCTGAATGTCGACAATCTCTTCCCTTCTATCGTTGTTTTTCCATACTCCTTCGTATATAAAATTATGAAAATAAAAGTATTCCATATTTTTAAACTCGTATTTAGCAGCTGAAAAAAGCTCTTCACATAATCTAATATGTGAATCCATTGAACCACCTACATCAAAAAATAAAAGAACTTTTACTTGATTTTTCCTCTCCGGTTTCATTTTTATATCTATATATCCAGCGTTTTTTGCCGTGGATTTGATTGTTTCATCAAGATCTAATTCATCTTCTCCATTAATCCTGGCAAACTTTCTTAATTTTTTTAACGCAACTTTTATATTCCGTGTACCAATTTCGATATCATCATCAAGATTAATAAATTTTCTTTCGTCCCAAACCTTTGCTGCTGAAAAATTCCTATTGCCGTCCTGTCCAATCCTGACACCAAAAGGGTTTGAGCCATAAGCGCCAT
Source organism: Spirochaetales bacterium (assembly GCA_002730475.1). The sequence continues at coordinate 28,285 of PCAG01000005.1, forward strand.
ATGGGGATGTTCCACCAGTCCCAATCCATTTATTCCCACCTTGATGCCTGGCCTTTTGTTCGTTGAATGTTTTCATAAATTTCTTCATGAGCTCTTCTAAATCGTTAAGTGATTTTATTTTCTTTCTTTCTTCTTTCGATAAGGTTTTTTCGAATTGTTTTCTCAGCCACTCCTCAGGAATTTCGTTTTTCAAGAAAGCCAAATCTAGATCTTCAACTCATTCAAAAAAAATCGAGAATGCTCTATCAAAGCGATCAAAATACTTTTCATCTTTGACCATAATCGATCTGCTTAAATAGTAAAAATCTTCCATACTTGGGTTAATTACACCTTTGCTGAGGGCATTGATGAGATCTAACAGTTCCTTTAATGATGTTTTTATTCCCGACTTTTTTAAATTAAGAAAAAAATCTATAAGCATTATCTTCCTCGTCTCATCATAAACCTTAATCTTTCAAGCAAACGCACGTCTTGTTCGTTCTTTATCAAGGCGCCATGTAAAGGAGGTACGGCTTTTGTCTCGTCCCTTTCAAGTAAGACATTTCTAGGTATATCATCGGACAGAAGTAATTTAATCCAATCTATTAATTCAGAGGTTGATGGGTTCTTCTTTAAGCCCGGAACTTCTCTAAGTTCAAAAAAAATATCTAGCGCCTCGGATAATAATTTCTTTTTTATTTTTGGGAAATGTACATCAATGATTTTTTCCATAGTATCTCTCTCTGGAAAATTGATATAGTGGAAGATGCACCTTCTTAAAAAAGCATCAGGTAATTCTTTTTCGTTATTGCTGGTGATTATGACTATGGGCCGGTTCTTTGCTACTATGTTTTCTCTGGTTTCATAAACAAAGAATTCCATTCTATCTAATTCAAGCAATAGATCATTTGGAAATTCGATATCAGCCTTATCAATTTCATCGATTAAAAGAACGACCCGTTTTTTTGCCTCAAAAGCTTCCCAGAGTTTGCCCTTTAAAATATAATTTCCTATATCCTTTACTCTGGAATCCCCCAATTGAGAATCTCTTAACCTGGTTACGGCATCATATTCATACAAACCTTGTTGAGCTTTAGTGGTAGATTTTATGTGCCATCTGACGATATCGGTTCCTAATGATTTAGCTATCTCTTCCGCTAATAGCGTTTTGCCCGTACCTGGCTCACCCTTAACGAGCAAAGGTCTCTCGAGGGTGACTGCCGCATTAACCGCAAGTTCAAGATCTGACGTTGTTACATAAGTATCCGTATTTGTAAATTTTTTCATTTGAATATTATAATTGTTAATGAATAATTAAAAAACACGAAAAAATCTTTAATGAAGATTATACTAAAGGTGGGGTATTTAATTATGGCAAAAAGACTAAGAAAAAAAACGACAATTGCTACAAACACCTTGATGGTCTTTCCCAATGATACAAATGATATTGGCACCATGTACGGTGGAAAATTAATCGAAGTGATGGACATGGTTGGGGGTATTTGTGCTCGAAGATTCTCTAGCCATAAGGCCGTTACGGCTTCAATAGAAGATATGCAATTTGTTCAGCCGGTTGGCAAAGGAGATATTGTAGAATTCAAATCGGTTGTCATTTATACGGGAACTACTTCCTTGATAGTAAAAACTAAGGTAACAAAAGAAGGTTATAGCGAGGAAAAGACACTTTGCGCCAGAGCATATTTTATTTATGTAGCTATTGATAAAAATAGAAAACCTGTTGAAGTCCCAGAACTTATTGTGGAGACAGAGAAAGAAATCCTAAATCAACAAATCGGAGCCGAAATAAAGAAGAGACAAGCTCTTGAGGAAAAAAGATTTCAAATTGAGCTCAAAGAAAATCTCTAATCTGTTTGTATAAATGTTTTTTGAATATAACATTTTATGGAACTACTCTCCTTATGCTTTTACGTCAGATTTTATATCTTTAAGGTTTTATTCGTTATTTTTTGCTTTGGGTCTTTTTTTTGTTTACTTTAAGGTCAAAAAAGATTTATCAAACCATGTAGATGATGCAACAATAGAGGAAATAATCTTTCCTTCAATAATTTTTATGCTTATATTTTCCCGTGTGTTCCATTGCATTTTTTATGAATTTTCCTACTACTCTAACAATATAATTGAGATATTATTACCTATAAGATTAAATCCTTTTGAATTTACTGGTTATCAAGGACTATCGAGCCATGGAGGATTTGTCGGTTTTCTTGTTTCTTATTTCGTTCTCTCAAATAAGAAAATCAAGTTTGATGATTCATTAAGATTTCTTGATACGATATTCTATTGCTCTCTCGTATTTATATCTCTTATACGGATAGGTAATTTATTTAACTCCGAAATATTAGGTAAAGCCTGTAATCAAGGTCTATGTCTAACTTTTACTTTATATGATTCGATACCACGATATCCTGTTCAGCTATATGAATCAATTTCGTATTTATCTTTATTTATCTTACTTGCGTTTGCAAAAGATAGGATTCAACGTATTCCCGGAAGACTACTCTTGATTGTCATATCTATGGTGGCATTTTTAAGATTCTTCCTGGAATTTCTGAAAGATGCACAGTCTGATATCGTCTTGTCTTATCTGAATATGGGTCAAATATTAACAATTCCCATATTGACTATTTCGTTGTTTTTCCTCTATATGCTAAATAATAAAAAGATTAGAAATTTGTCGTAAAATATGAATTAATGGGTAATGTACTTGTAAATAATGTCGGATAGATCCTTTAGTTTTAACAAAGAGCTTTTGAAAAGATTTGTAAATACGGCACAGCCTTATTTCTTCCCCTTAAATGCACCCAACTCAAATATTAGACTCCTGATAATGCTAATATCCTCTATTCTGCTCGTAATCTCCTTAAGCCACCTTGGTCTTATTGGTCTTGGTTACTTGGTCGAAATTGTATATCCAGCTTTTACAAGTGACGTTGCACCAAATTTTAAAGACTATATTGACGGACTTAAATCAGGTGTGCTGCCCTTTGTTTCGGTATCGATAATTATCTTATACTCTTTGATTTTTAGAGCGAACCTAAACTATTTGAGAGATAAATTAAAACCGTGGTATTTATTGCTTGCCATTATATTTTTGTTGTTTTGCGTCACGGGCCTTAATGTTTCTCTAAGTTATATATTTAGATTTTTAGATACTTCTCTCAATGTAAGGAATCAAGAAGCCTTTTGGGAGTTTCTATGGGTTTACGGATGGATTGTCTTATTGGCTTTACCGATTGTGGCTTCGTATAGATTTACTAGGCTAAAACTTGCTAGGTATTGGAGAGAATGGCTTACCAATAATTTTATAGAGAGATATTTTCGAAATAGATCATTTTATTTACTTGATTCCAATGCTCAAGATTCAGATATCGACAACCCTGATCAGAGAATCTCGGAAGATATTAGAAATTTTACATCTGTAACATTAGATTTTTTAATTGATGTATTGTATGCGGTCTTAACAGTTTTAGCCTTTAGCGCAATTTTATGGACTATTTCAAAAACTTTAACTCTGGGATTAATAATCTATGTGGCAATTGGAACTGTAATCGCTATCTACACAGGAAAAAAAATGATTAGGATTCATTATAATCAATTAAGACTCGAGGCTGACTTTAGATACAGCATGGTCCATGTTCGTGATAATTCTGAATCCATAGCTTTTTATAAAGGTGAAAAGAGGGAAATCGGTAATGTTGTAGAAAAATTATTCAGAGCCTTAAAGAACTTTGATTTATGGATTATTTGGCAATCAATTGTTGATTTGTTTCAGTTTTCCTATAACAATTTGATGCGTTTCCCAGTTTATATTTTAGTTGCCCCCTTATATTTCCTTGAAGAAATCGATTTTGGTACAATTACCCAGGCTTTTGTTGCTTTCTACCAAGTATTTGGCGCTATGTCTATTGTGGTAAGTCAGATTGAAAAAATCTCCCAATTTTCTGCAAGTGTTTTTAGACTCGGGAACTTTGATATAACCTTAAATGCTATATCCAAGGATGAGAATCTTGGTTCTCAGATTAAATTTCACGAGTCAGATAAATTAAAAATCGCGAACCTTAATGTGGTTACTCCAGATGGAGAAAAAAAATTGGTGGAAAATCTTAATTTAGATATTGATTCTAATTCTAACCTTATGATAGTTGGAGAAAGCGGGATTGGGAAGAGTTCGCTTCTAAGATCAATTGCAGGTTTGTGGACTAGGGGCGAGGGCGAAGTGTTTAAGCCGAAAACAACAAAAACTATGTTCCTGCCTCAAAAGCCGTATATGTTGCTAGGCACTTTAAGAGACCAAGTTTGTTACCCAAGTAATTCTCAAGCGTTTAGCGATAACGAAATTAATGACGCAATGAAAAAGGTTTCAATAAACAGTTTGATTGTTGACCATGGATTTGACGATATAAAAGATTGGTCTAGGGTCTTGTCCGTTGGTGAGCAGCAACGGTTAGCTTTTGTAAGAATAATCTTAAATAAACCTAAGCTTATTATTTTGGATGAAGGAACTAGCGCTTTAGATGCAAACAACGAAAATAATATATATGAAATATTAAATAGCATGAACATTAACTACATTAGTGTTGGTCATCGAGAAGGATTAAAAAGATTTCACAATGTCTTATTAACATTATTGCCGAATTCTCGATATACCATCGAAAGTATATAAAGTTTTCCGTATTTAATTGTGAAAATTAGAATATTGACATCAAATATTTATTAGGTTTAAATAATGTCTCTATGAAAGTGGTTAGTTCAATCGGGTCAATGAAAAAGAGACATCCTGACTGCCAAGTCGTTAAGAGGCGAGGCAGAATTTATGTTATTTGTAAAAGTGAACCTAAATTTAAAGTTAGACAAGGTTACAAGAAAAAAAGAAACAAGCTTTAGTCTTATTCGTACGGATTCCCCATAGAGTTGTATACCATTTCGAATACCCCAATATCTTCATCGATTATTTTATGTTTAGGGTCTCCATTTGGTAACGTATCCTCAAAGAAGCTATTTGCTTTCTCCATTGATACGCCAGATATCTTAATATCATAAGATAATGGGTCTATTGCGCATACAGAAATTATTATCTGAGTTACAGAGGCTTCATCCTCTGCATCAACTAAAAATCCTTTGTAAAACTGATGAGTAAATTTGTTTTCAACTTCAACAAAGTAGGCTCTTTTCTTTATCCCCATTGTTACACCTTAAAGTATAAATGCTAAACTATGTTAATTACAAAAGGAAGGACTAATGTAACCGGCAAATCTTATTGACAAGCCTTCTACCGTGCATAAAAATAATGAGTGGAGGAGGATTCTAATGCTATGGTTCTAAAATGGGTGGTAATATGGCCCCCCTCAAGGTCGTCCTGGTCGGTCCGTACGGGTTGGTTTTAGAGCCCACAATTTGTTGTTATTATGTTTCTTATGCGAACTCTGTTTATTTTTTCTTTTTAATGGTCTTCTTGCTAGTATCCAGCAATGTTCATTCTTCACCTCGCTGTCTTGGAAACCCTGAGGGTTGGACTGACTGCAATGGAACTCTTTTTTATCCAGATGGCTCAAAATACGCTGGAGAGTTTTACAATGGGATGTTCCACGGCAAAGGAGTTTTTACTTATCCGGACGGTGGTGAGTATATAGGTCAATGGAACGACAATGAACATCATGGCAAAGGGACGATGAAATATGCACACGGT
>PCAG01000006.1 GCA_002730475.1 Spirochaetales bacterium
TATATTTTTCAATAAGTTTTGAAATTAACTCCGAATAATAAAATAATTGATCAAAAGAAATTTTGATAGGGTAATGATAATCATTAAAAAAATTCCATTTTAAAACTTTAAATCTGTTGTCTAGACTCCATAAAGCTTTGTCCAAAATATTTGTAATTTTAAGACTTTTTTCAGTAAGCTCTTTATATTTTGCCCACAACTCTGAATGTTTGCAGAAATGGTATGTTTCAAAATATTTAATTTGATTGCTTCTTAGAATATAGCTTGACTCAGCATGAAGCGAAACTATTACGTCCTTATCAAAAGAGCTTCTGTCGTGAAGAATTTTTTTAACGTGCCAAGGAAATTCTACCAACACAACTCTCATTCGTTTTTATTTTTTTGGATTTTCAAATTTAATTAATAATTTTAAGAAATTTTTTGTGCAGCTTTTTATTAGCAGTGACTAATACATCGCCTTTGTTAAATTCATTTTTACCTTGCCAATCAGTAATAATAGCTCCGGAGTTTCTTATTATTGAAATTAAAGGAAAAATGTCTACTTTTTTTAAACCGCTTTCAATAAGAACATCAATTTTACCCTCGGCTATCGAACAAAAATTATATGCGTCAGATCCAGTAATTTTATATAAACCTTTGTATCTTTTTAAGAATTTAAAAATTTTTTTTTCCTTAATAGTATGAAAAGTATTTATTGCAACTTTTGCATTCTTATAATTTGCTTTTTTATTAGAGTAAATTCTTGTATTAAAATTTTTCTGGTTTACAAAAGTTTTATTGCTATATGCAATATAGTATTTCCTTAAAACAGGAAAGTTTGCAAAACTTAAAATTGAATTTTTTCCCTTATAAAGACCTATTAAATTGCTCCATGTAGGTAGCCCCATTATCAAATTTTTTGTTCCGTCAATCGGATCTAGGACCCATTTGTAATCCGAATTTTTAATTTTATCATTAAACTCTTCACCGATTATTGAGTGAGTTGAAAAATTTTTTGTTATTTTAGATCTGATTAACTTTTCTACCTTCAAATCTAGTTTAGTAACAGGGTCGATTGAATTTTTATTTTTTGAACTGAATTTTTTAATTTTTTTAATATCATTCAAAAAATCTAAATCTTTTTTCAAATTTAAGATAAATTTTACAATAGATTTAATAGAAAACATTTTTAGAGTTAAGAACTATTAAAGGCCTTTAGAAACTATACCGCCATCAACAATAATTTTTTGACCTGTTATGTATTTCGCTTCATTTGTTGCTAAAAAAATTATAGTCCCGACTAACTCACTCATTTTACCCCATCTTGAAAGCATAGTCAGACTGGATCTCTTATTTCTTTTTGATTTATTATTATAGCTTTTTTTGTTCATATCAGTGTTAAAATATCCAGGAAGAACTGCATTAACATTTATATTAAATTTGCCATAGTCCCTTGCGAAAGATCTGGTGAGTCCAACAAGACCTGACTTTGAAGATATATATGCTGGATTATTGGGGAAGCCTAATTCTGCATTTATACTAGATACATTTATTATTGTTCCTCCGTTTTTATTTTTCTTCAAAGCTTTAATCAAAAAATGACTTATTGCATAGGGTGCTGTTAAATTAACATTTAATGTTTTATTAAAACTTTTAAATGACTTATAAAAATTATTTTGTTCTTCCTTTGTTATACCTGCGTTGTTTATAATTACATCAATTTTTTTTTTTATTTTAAAAGCTTGGTTTGCTGTATGTTTTAATGCCTGATAATTTTTAAGATCACAAACTAGATGGTAATAGTTTTTATGTTTAATGCTTTTATTTTCATTTCTTGATACACCTATTACTACAGCTTTTAATTTTAGGAAAGCCATTGCAATTTCTCTACCGACACCCCTGCTCGAACCAGTTATAAAAACTACCTTATTTTTTACAGAAAATATTTCCATTGCATTATAATTTGTAGCCAGACTCTTTTGCGTCATTATAAAATTGCTTTACGGTGTCCAAAGAATAATCTTGTAGTTTTTTCTTGAACATTTTTAATTTTTTTATTTGAGATAATCGCATAGTGATAATTTCAGCACCACAATTTATAGCATTGATGTAGTCGTAATTCATTCTAGGGCTTGCCCATAAAACTTTACAATTACTATTAGCTTTTACAAAATCACAAATATCTTTCATATCTTTATTAGCATCTTTTCCACAATCAAAGATTCTTCCAGCAAAGACAGATAAAATTGAATTTGAATTTTTTAAGTATGGCAATATTTCTTTAATTTGGCCTATGGTAAATAATGCAGTTATATTTAGTTTTATATTTAGTTTTACCAACTCGATTAGAACTTCTGTAGTGAATTTCCCATTTGTAAAAGTAATCGGCATCTTGACATAAATATTATTTGATAAACCACTTAAAATCTTTGCTTGCTTTATCATTTCATTTTTTTCATCAGCAAAAACTTCTAAGGATATCGGTTTGCTCTCAGATTTACTCACTACCTTTTTTGAATATTCAAGATAATCTGTTGCACCGTTTTTTCTAAAAATTGATGGGTTAAAAGTATATCCGTCAATTTCAATTCCGTAATTTTTTCCAAATTCATCCAAGTTTAAGCCATCTGCATAAAGTTCTACTGATCTATTTTTTGGCATATTTTTACCCTTCTATAATTTTAGCACCAAATTTTTCTATTCTAAAATCAATAAAAGCTATTTTATCTCTATTTAAAAGTGAAATTGTTTTTTTTTTATCTGGAGTAACCATCAAAAAAAAACCTCCACCACCTGCGCCAATAAGTTTACCTCCTAAAAAATTATAGTTTTTCATCAACCTAAAATATAAATTATCTATGACATTACTAGTCATTTTGCTTGATAGTTTTTTTTTGTTTTCCCAATGCTTATTAAAGATATCGGCAATATATTTTGGATTATTGCTTCTCATAGAAAAAAGTAATTTTTTATTAAGGCTTTTAATGTTGTCGTAATAATCCAATATTTTTGACTTTCTTTTTTTTTGAGACAAAACAACTTTGGACGAAATTCTTTTTTTCTTGGTATAAACTAGTAAAAAATTGTTTTTAATTTTTTTATCAATTTCATTATTAACACTTTTCTTTTTAATTTGAAGCTTTTCATCTTTTGAAATATTCATTTGAATTAAACCTCCCATTTGGCTAATTGTCTGGTCTTGCCAACCGCCATATTGCTTGCAAATTTTTCTTTCTATTTTGTAAGCCGTTTTGATAATTTTTTTGTTACTTATTTTTATATTTTTAAATTTTGTAATACAATTTATCAGGCCAATAACCATAGCGCTTGATGACCCCAGTCCTGTATTAGTTGGAACCGTCGTATATGTAGCTACGTGCAATTTTTCCTTTAATTTAAAGTATTTTAAAGTTTCTCGAATAAGAAAGTGGCTGATATTATCAATTTTGGATGTAAATTCAGATTTAGTTGTTTGCACGAGATAATTTTTATCGACTTTTCTATGGTGCAAGTGAACGTAAACGTATTGGTTTATTGCTAGGGAAAATAAAGAACCACTTCTTTTTTTATAATAAAAATCTAAGTCTGTGCCTCCTCCCGTCAAAGGGATTCTATATGGAGTTTTTGAAATAATCATAAATTATTTTAAATCTATTTTTTGAAGAATATGCCCTTTTTTTAATAACTTTTTAGATTTTTTTCCAAATATTTTAAAATAATCTTTTGGCAAAATACCTTTTTTAGAATAAGTAAGGGCAGTTTTAATATTATTAAAATTTAATTTTTTTCCCTTTTTTATGTCTTCTCTTGCTACAAACTTTCTAACTAAAACATTATGAAGAACGGCTTCTGATTTTAAAAATTTTTTTTCTGAATTTCCTAAACTAATATTTACTTTTCTACACAAATCTACCATATTTTTAAAAGTTGAAAATTCTAAAGATGCTGCATGATCGGGTCCAAGCATTTTTTTATTCAAGGTTACATGTTTTTCNATAATTTTNGCACCTAANGCGGTNGCTCCNANTGCTCCGGTNNCANCCACNCCATGTCCTGAGAAACCNACTTCATCATTAAGTAATGANCTCAGCTTTGGAATACATTTTAAATTCTTATCTTTTTCGTCACTNGGATATGCNGACGTACAATGTAGAAANATNTGTGGTGTTTTATATTTTTTAAAAATTTTTTGTGTCCTTAAAATCTCTTTATANGTACACATTCCGGTNCTAATTATTGTTGGGAANTTTTTTTTGGCTACGTATTCACAAAAATGATAGTTGTTTGCATCAATACTAGCTATTTTGAAAAACTTAACTCCTAACTTTTTTACAAAATTAACACTTTTTTCATCCCAAGGCGTAATTATTAAATCAATTCCAATTTTTTTTGTAAATTTTTTAATTTTTTTATAATCATTTTCTGATAACTCAAGTCTCACATCGGGATAAACCCAGGAACCAAACTTTGTATTTTTCTTATTTATATCGTTCTCATTTTTACTTAAATAACCTTTTGAATGACCTGGTGAAGTATTAAAATTTACTAAATCGTTTACATCTCTTTTTTGAAATTTTACCGCATCTGCACCAGATTTTTTCGAATTCACTATTAATTTCTTTGCAAGACTTAATCTTCCATTATGATTAATTCCTATTTCAGCAATAATATAAGGTTTTGACTTAAAATTTGTAAACTTTACCATATAGTTCTTCCTCCATCGATTATAAGATTTTGTCCAGTCATATATTCACTACCCTCGCTTGCCAAAAATTGCAAAGCTTTTTTATATTCATCTTTTTTTGCCAACCTATTCATTGGAACTCTTTTTTTAATGTTTTTGACTAAGAATTTCGGTTGGGTATTTAGCACAGCACCAATTACTAGATTATTACATCTAACTTTTTTATGTGCCCAGTAAGTTGATAAATACTTGGTAATACCAGATATACCATGTTTAGAAATTGAATATCCTATGGGTTTAAAATTTTTAACTTTGTCAATATTCTCTGAGGAATGATAGACTCTTTGGTCTGGAGCATTAATTCCTAGATCTGATGAAACATTAATGATTACACCACCATTGTTGCTTGCCATTTTTGCACCAAAAATTTTACTACAGATAAAAGTTCCAATTATCCCAACATTTATCTCTTCATGTAGTTTTTTTACGTTATAATTTTCTACCATACCGCTTGATTTATTATTTTTGCTCATTTTAGGATTTACATCAGCATTATTAACTAAAACATTTACAAATATCTTATTTTTCGTCAATTTTTTTAAAATACTTTTAACTTGTTTTTCAGATGTTATATCACAAACATATTCAAAGATATTTCGGTGATAAAATTTTCTTTTTAAATCCTTAAATTTTTTGTTTAGTTCTTTTTTTTAATATCAATTAAGATTAAATTAAATCCTATTTCCGCCAGTGCAGCTGCATGCTCTGGACCGAGTAAACCGCTAGCTCCGGTGATTAAAGCATATTTTTTATTGTACATGTTTATTAAAATTATTTATTGAAAACTGCATATCACTCATAAAATTTTTATTGGATTTAAATGTTTGAAAAGTAATGTCCCTGCAGTTTACTAATTTATTTATATTTTTGATTAAGATTTTTAATTCTTTATAATTTCTCTTTAGTCTCTCTGTTCTGCTGTAAAAGTCTGGTCTATACTTAATATGAACTCCATATATTTTTTTAGGAAAAAGATTTATATAATCTTCTACAAAAAAACCATGGGCTTTAGTATTTCCTAAGTCTAGTATAATTCCAAGATTTTTAAAAGCATTTAAATTTAAAAATTTTTTTAAACTAAATGGAGAAATATCCGTTTCAATGCATAATTTAGAAATTCTGCTTATTGAGGAATAAAATATTTTAAGTTTATTAAGAGCTATTTTTTTTTCTTCATAATTATTAAATCTTGATCTTTCCTCAATAGGAATAGCAACTCTATTAACTGAAAAATATTTTATTATAATTTTTAACTTTTTTGTAAGCCACAAAACATCAGAGAGTTTAATTTTATGTAGCGGATTATCCATAATTAAGTCTAAAGATATTGAGCAAATTTTAAGATTATTTTTTTTCAAATTTAATTTTATAATTTTGCGAAAATTTTCATTAAAAATAGGATTAGAAAAGTCTGAAATTATCCATTCCGTTCCATCAAATTTAAATTTTTTAGCATTTGCTAAATCTTTTTCCCAGTTATCTATCGGAAAGTATTGAAACTTAGAACCAACTTCAGGAGAAAATCTTCCTATAACGTAAGAATAATTAATTTTTTTTTTTCTAAACTTTTTAAGAGCTGTCATTAGCTTTATTTATTCAATTCGTTGTCTAAATTTTCACAAATGCAGTGCAAAATAGCTATGTGAGCTTCTTGAATAAAAGAGGTTATATTGCTATCGACAATTATTGAAATATCAGAAATATCTTTTAACAATCCTCCAGTTTTTCCGATAAGAGATATTACCTTTAAATTTTTTTTCTTTGCCTCTTTAGCTGCTTCTACTAATGACATTGAGGCTCCCGATTTTTCTTCGCCTCCTCCTGTAGATATGAGGAACAAAATGTCTCCATCTTTCCCATGTGCTTGTACCTGTCTTTTAAAAAAAGTTAAAAATCCAAAATCATTACACCACGCAGTTAATGCTGCAGGTAAACTTGCTAAAGATATCGCTGAAACTGAACCTCTTGATCGGTCTTTATAAGTACATTGTAATTCGCCAACAAAATGCTCAGCATCAGAACAAGATCCACCATTTCCGGCAACTAATAACTTTTTGTTAGCTTTTTTCATATTTAAGATTTCTTTTGAAATTTCAATTATTTTGTCTTCAAAAATATGTAATTTCCCAATATTTAAGGAACTTGTTTTGAAATAGCTTTTAATATCAATCATATTTTTTTTTTAGCATCCCCTGAAACAAAAGTTCCATAATTTTTTTTTGTTTTAAATTATCTAATTGAAATGATTGCCATTCGTCCATCTGAAATACCATAATCTTACCACCGAGCCTATTATTGTGTTTATCTAAAATTTTTTTTTTAAAAATATATATAGATCCATTTTGCATAAAATGTTGACTTTTAAAAAGTTGACGTGGTTTTCTATTTTTAAAGTCAATTGTTAATGGATAAAGAATTTTTTTTTTAAGTTCCCAGATATCGAAGTAATCCTCAGACTTGTGTCCAGAAAATAAGGAGTCTGCTCGAGTTTTTTTAAATTTTTTAAATGCGTTGTCAATATCGTTTGTTTTTCTTAAAGGGCTAGTGGCTTGTAAAAAAACAATATTATCGATTTTATCTGGAATATTATTTACTGCATGTTTTATCGCAGACTCAGAACTTGCATTATCTGCGCAAAGTCTTTTTGGACGACTAATAACTTTTACCTTCATGCTTCTGCATAGTTTAGAAATCTCTTTCGACTCTGTTGAAACATAAATATCATCAATTAATTTTGATTTTTTTGCTTGTTTAAGAGTCCAGTATAACAACGGTTTTTTGCAAAAGTTTATCAAATTCTTTTTTTTAATTCCTTTTGAACTTCCTCTTGCTGGTATAACAATTATATTTTTCATTTAGGATTTAGACTTGGATTGAAGATAAAACTTCAATTGCAATTCACTATACTTGCCCAATGAGTCTGAATTAAGATAAAAAATGTGTTGATCAAATTTTCTATCATAATGATGTATCCATTTTCTTTTAAAATTATTGACTAAAAATTCACAATTGGCTGTTCGTCCATCAGATATTATAATTGTTCCGGGAGTTAAGAAATTTTCAAATTTTAATATATCGCAAGCCATCGGCATCATATCTTTATGTGCAGTTGTAAAATTATTAATTTTATTTTTAACTTGAAATTGATCTGGACCATCTAAATATAT
>PCAG01000007.1 GCA_002730475.1 Spirochaetales bacterium
TTTAAATTTACTAATTTTCCCATTTAACGAACCATCAAAAAATTTATCTTCTACTTGCAGAACCAAACCTCCAATAATCCCGGGATCTTCGTTGAAACTTAGCTCGAGGTTCTCACCCCAGATGCTTTTTAAACTGTCTCTAATAAGATTTAGTTTTTCTGTTTGTTTAGTATTTATGGTTGTAACTTCAATTCTAATCTTTCCTAAAACTTTTCTTAATTTTTTTAAAAAGAATTCCCTTGAATCGATAAATGATTCTAAAAGATTAAATTCAATTAGTATCTCTAGAAATTTCCTAGTATGTTTGCAATCCAGAACAATATTAGAAATCAAATCAGCCTTTACAGACGAAGGATAAATATTATTAATTAGGCAGGATTTTATCATATTATTAGAATTGAATACATCAACAAAATTTGAAAGACCCCTATAAACCTGTTCAAGCTCGTCTTTTGAAAGAGATTCAACCGTAAGTGCTTGAAAGAAATCGTTAACCGTTGCTGACGGCATTTTGTTTAACCTCCTCAAAAAATTTCGATATGAGTTTGGTATCTTTATAGTCGTCGATATCGGTCCTCATTTCATGCTGAGCAAGCTCAATAGCTTTTTTGAGCACCTCAGCTTGAATATCATTTTTAAGTTTAATTGACTCCAATTCGATAATTTCAATCGTATCATTTCTTATTTTGCTGGCTACAGAATTTGCATTACCTGTAATCTCAGAGACCTTCTTGTTAGTAATTAAATCAATTGAGTGTCTTAGATTATCCAGCTCTGAGTCGATAACATTCATTTTTTCTAAATTTTTATCATATGATTTTTGGGCACTTTCAATAATCCGGCTAGCTTCATCTATCTCATTTCGAATTTTTAAACTTCGTGAAGAGAAAAAATCAGATATTGGTTTCTTCAGAAAATAATAAAGAACCCCGATGAATATAATTAAATTAAACAAGTGCTTAGAAGCGAATATGAGTTGTCCAACTATGTTTAGTTCTTCCGCCATTTTAATTAACTTTACTTCTTATAAGATTTGATATTTCTTTTATACGCAATGAAATATCATCATTACTTGCCCTAATCTCGTTTATGCTCATGTTTTTTACCGAGCTTATCAATTCAGAATTCAAATTCTTTCTGGCTTCATTAATGGTATGGATTGACTGATCCTTAGCTTCTTTGATAATCATATCAGCTTGCCTTCTTGCCTCATTGATTTGTTCATTTGAAGATTGCTCAACTTCTAATTTAAATTCTAATAACCTTTTTTTGTATTCAGAATCTAAGTCTTCGGACTGTTCTCTCATGCTTTGGGCCCTTTCTATTCTTACAGAAGTTTCTATATCCCTATCTTCTTTCAAATTAAGTAATGGTTGAAACAAAAATTTATTAAGAAATAGGATTATAAAGATAAAAAGTGAAAGCTGAATAAAGAACGTACCATCAACTTGCAACACATTAGAGCTATCAGCAGAGAAGGCTTTAAGACTAAATAAGAATAAAAAAAGAGGAAAAAATCTCATAAATCAATCTCTAAAAAACCGATAAAGAAGGGGCGGAGCAACAAAAGTTGTTAGCATAACCATAACCATTAATGCTGAATATTCACTTTTGTGCAACACGCCAGAAACAAGTCCCATGGAAGCGAATATGAGTCCAACCTCACCTCTCGGTATCATTCCAATTCCAATCACTAATTTGTTCGCTTTTAACGAAAAAGCCCCCAAACCGCTAACTAATTTGCCAATTACCGCAACTACAAATAAAACTAAAGCTAAGAGTATAACAGCAATGTTTTCCTTTACAAAGGGGTTGAAAACAGAAATATCAACAGCAGCTCCTACCATTATAAAGAATATGGGGATAAAGACATCAGCCACTGGTTTTAATCTATCCTCTATTAAAGTTTTTTGATTTGTCTTGGCCAACAACAATCCAGCGGCAAAGGCTCCTATAATTGGCGCTAGCCCGGCAAGTTGGCCTAAATAGGCAAAGATAAACGTATAAGCAAGTGCTCCAAGAAGCAAACTGCCTCTTGCTTTTAAGCTATGCACGAACATAAAAAGTTTTGATGTAAACAAACCACCAATTACTATAGCTAAAATCAAAAAGCCTACGGCCTTTGCTGTTATTATTCCTATATCCGTAATTGCAAAAGAGGAAACTCCTTCTCCGGATCCTGTTGTGGCTATCATGCCACTAACCACGGCAAGAATGATAAGTCCAATAACATCATCTATAACAGCAGCACCAAGAATAACTCTTGATTCAACTGTCTTAAGCTTGTTCAGCTCCGATAAGACCCTCGCGGTAATACCCACGCTAGTGGCTGTCAAAGTAGCGCCAATTGTTAAAGCAACGAAGAACAAGCTGGATTCAGATGAAAAATTGAGGAAATTTAAATCGTTTAAAAACAAAATACAATAAAACCCTAGAAAGAAAGGGGCGACGACACCGATAATAGCAACAATCAACGATGGCAATCCAACACTAAGTAGCTCTTTGAGGTCCGTCTCTAGGCCAATTTCAAAAAGTAGAATCGCTACACCTACTTCGGATAAAAGGTAAAAGATATCGTATCCCATTTCTCCATAGAGAGGAATAAGACCTAAGGAACCTAATATTACACCGGCAATTAGTTCACCTAGAACTTCTGGCTGCTTAAACCTTACGAATAAAGAGCTAATCTTCTTTCCGGCTATAAAAATAATAGCCAATGTTAGAAAAAAACTTCCAATTGAATAATAATCTGGATTTTCTAATGACATACCTAGAACCTGGAACGACTAAATTCTCTCATGAAACAAACTTGTAGTCAAACTTGGATATTGACTATTTTTTATCTAGAAAATCATTTAAAGTTTACTGGAGAAAGACTTTAAAGAGATATAAATGCCAAGAGGAAGAATACGTCGTTCCATATATAATTTATGGACTAATCAATATACCTATTTCATATTAATCGGTTTTATCGTTGGGATTTGTGCAGGCTTCTCAAATCTGATTTTTCATTTCTTATACAATACAATTTCTTCATTATTTCTTTCTCCGCTTGCAGAGAAGAATCTGGTTATTTTCGGAACAATTATTGGTGGGCTTATTTTATTTTTTCTGACATATGTTGGTAAGAAAGATGATATTTTAGGATATAAATTTCATAGATTTATCCATAATATTTCTCAAGGTAGCGGAATAATAACCGTTAAAGAGACAATAGTTAAAACTTTTTCTCAGATAATATCTTTGGGCTTTGGGGGTTCTGTTGGACAAGAAGGTCCTATGGCACAACTAGGTGGATCAATCGGTAGTATCGTGGGACAGAAAATAAGGATAAAAAAGGGTGATTTAAAAATATTTATTGCGTGTGGTATTGCCGGTGCAATAGCAGCAACATTTCATGCTCCAATAACCGGGGTTCTTTTTGTTGAAGAGGTAACGCTTCTGAGGAACATAAAAATTAGAAGCTTCTTGCCCGTCGTTATTTCGGCAGCAACCGCAACTGTAGTGTCGGCATTTTATAGCTCCGAGGACAGTGTATTTTACAATGTTGTCTTTTCGTTAATTAGCTATAAAGAACTCTTCATCTACGCTTTGATGGGGATAGTGATAGGTTTTGCCTCAGCTTTCTTTACCAAATTACATTTCAATATAGAGAAAATATTTGAGAATCTCTTTCCTGAGCAAAGAATAAGACCTTTAATTGGCGGGGTTATTTTAGGGCTTATTGCTTTTGCACCTTCGGGCTTAGGAATGGATGTCTTAGGCAGCGGCCACGAGGCAATAAAAAAAGCTCTTTCGCATGAATATACTTTGTGGATTGCCATTGGAATACTTCTAATAAAACCAATCGCGACATCGATAACCTTAAGCAGTGGATGGCCTGGGGGAATATTTGCGCCATCAATATTTATAGGTGCTTTGTGTGGGTATTTATTCGGGTTTGGAGTAGAAAATATTTTTTCTTTTGCTTCTGCGTATGAAGGAAATTTAACAACTTCCTATGCAATCGTAGGAATGGGGACATTTCTCGCAGCAATGACTCAGGCGCCTCTAACATCAATATTCTTTATTTTTGAGATAACACAGACGTATGAGGCCGTTTTACCCATCATGATAAGTTCTGTCATTGGGACATCTATTTATAGATTAATGATAGGAAGATCTTTTGAGGCATGCTATTTAAGAAAAGATAATATCGAGCTAGTACAAAATGAAGAATCCCACATATTAAGCAATATGAAGGTGAGCGAGATTATGAAAAGAAATGTCGTTACAATCCCGGAAAAAATGTCTCTTGGTAAGTTTATTGAGTTTCTTCCAACAACTCAACTGACCACTTTTCCTTTAATTGACGAAAATGACAATTTATCAGGAATAATATCCGTTCAAGATTATAGAGGATGGGTACTTGAAGATTCCTTAAGAGATGTCGTTGTTATGAAAGATTTAGCCTCAACAAATGTAAACACCGTAACTCCAGAAGAATCCATGCTGGAAGTACTTAAGCATTGGGACAAAGGGGATATATTGCCGGTAGTCTCCCAGCCCGGATCAAAAAAAATTATAGGAATCCTATCACGAAGAGATGCGTTGATAGCCTATAACAAAGCACTTAGCGAAGAATCCTCAGAGGTTTAATTTTTTTTCAATAGATAATCTATTTCATACCCAGTTGCTAATGAACCAATTTTTGAAATAATCTCCAATGCGGGATTGAGAAAATTTTGGCAATCACTACCGTTTTTATCAAGGCACAAACATTGAAAATACATACCCTTTGTATTTAAATTTTCTACCGAACTTCGTAGGTCATTAGTACGATAAAAGCCTCCGACTAATTCCCCATTAATCAAGTAATATACGGGCTCTTTGTTTGAATAAATTGTCTCTACTCCTTCTTGGATAACAACTTCTTTTAACAGGTTGCCACCTTTTGAGACTTTCATTTTTTTTCTTCCATCTCTGTTCAAACCTATTATGTCTTCGCCCTTCTCAATTTGCATTACCGACATTCCATAAGTTCCGGTGTTGCTTTTAATAAATAAAATCGGATGTTCCACCTTGTGATAAACCGATAATTCATACAACATTTCCTTAGATAAGTTAGCCAACCTTTCTCTATCTTCAGTTATTTCGAAATTTATATCTTCAGCAAGTTGAGTCTGTAAAGAAAAATGAAAAGGATTAATGTTGATAAGTTCACTAAATTCACTAACTAGCTTATTATAAAATTCAAAATGTATGTTTTTCTTTCTCGAGTGCCACCCTACCTCCGGAGGTGGAGTAACTATCTGTTCCAGATTAGATAAAATCGGTGGTGACGAATCGGAAAAATCATTATTAATTAGAATGATATCTGGATTAAAATCCGAAAGAAGTACCCTGTTGTCTTTTCTGACTACTGGCTCCGCGGGAACCTGCATCCTCGATGATGATTTGAAATTCATAATTGATTTCTTCTCGGAGATTGCTCCAACTCTGGCTTCGAGACCCGCGTTTCTCAAAATATTAAGAATCGAAAGTATGTTGTCCCAATAAAAAGGATTTCTAGTATGGAGCTCAGGAATAATTAATACTTTTTTTATTTTTGACTTATGAACTACTTTTTTATAGTCCTTAGTCAAGGCAACCGCATTAGATAAGAATCTTTCAGATAAATTATTAAATCCGGCCGGGAAGATATTAGTATCAACGGCTGCAATCTTATTCTTGGAAACTCGCAAATCAACGGATGTATAAAAGGGTATTCTTGTTTGTGATTTTTTCCACTCAATCCAAGAATCTATTTCTTTTTTATTATCAAGTACCGCTTGATTAATCTTTTCTAAGAATTCCATTTCGAAAAAATAACTACTCGGAAGATTGTTCAATTGCTTTGACAATCTTTAAAAAAGTATTCCCATCACCACCCGATACCATATAACCATTCACGATAAACGTTGGTGTTGAATTAATACCAAGAGTTCTAGCCTCATCTAGATCAGCTTTGACGATAGCAACATATTCATCATCCTTGTATGAATCAAGACATTCTTCATATGAAAAATCGAGATTGGCGTCATTAAAAAATTGTGCAATATCTTCTTTGAAAGATTGTTCCTCAATCTTATCTTGCGAGCTAAAGATTAAGTCATGTGCTACCCAGAATTTTTCACTACCAAATCTATCATTAATACAAGTCGTATAATAGGCAGCATCATCAGCCCACTTGTGAAAGCTTAGAGGAAAATGTTTGTAATAAAAGGTAATTTTTTCGCTATACATTTCTTTTAATTTTGAAACAATATTATGTGTCGCGATTTTACATGCAGGGCATTGGAAATCTGAGTACTCTATTACTTTGATTGATTCTGGATTGTTGGATCCATAACTTGGGGTATTTGATAAATTTATATTGTTCATTATTGTTTTATTTCGCGATGGTCCAGAAAAATTATACAGCTGAGGATTGAAAATAATATGATTACCATCGTTTGAGATTAAAAAAGACAGCTGCTGTGTTTCATCCAATTTCTTAAAAAGTATCGAGCCCTCTTGAAGTCCTTTTATAGGAGAAGCCTTAAGGGGGGTAATTGATATTAGTGCATCATTCGGGATGGTGTCTCCAAAGTGTTCTCTGAATTTTTTTAAAACTTCTTCCTTTGTAGTATTTGATTGATTTGTATTCGTGTCCCTTACGTAATCACAACCAATAAGAAGAAATACTAATAGGAGGCCAAATTTAAATATGTTTCTCATTTTGGTTTAAGAACCCTTTTTAATATAAATTCAGCATTCGCAAATAAATTTTTAAAACTAAAACATTCTTTAATCTCTTTTTTATTTAAATATTTGGCAATTTGGCGATTAGCAAATAGTAAATCTTGAAAGTCTTTCTTTTTTGTCCAGGAAAGAATAGCATTGTCTTGAACTATCTTGTAGGACTGTTCTCTAGTCAGGCCTTTTTCTATGAGTTTGACTAGAACATTCTGAGAAAAGATAACACCATTTGATTTCCATATATTCGATAACATATTGTCAGTATAGACATTTAAGTTTTGCAACATATAATTCAGTCTGTACAGCATAAAATGAGTAAGCATTGAGGAGTCAGGCCCAATAATTCTTTCTACTGAAGAGTGACTAATATCTCGTTCGTGCCATAGCGGGATATTTTCAAATGACGCAGCAGCATTGGCTCTGACAATTCTTGAAAGACCTGTTAAGTTTTCCGACAAAATAGGATTTCTTTTATGGGGCATCGCAGAAGAACCTTTTTGACCTTTCAAGAAGGGCTCTTCCACTTCCAGGACCTCGGTTCGTTGCATATGCCTAATTTGTATAGCAATCCTTTCTATAGCTGAGGCAATGAAGGCAAGAGAAGAGAAGTAGTCAGCATGATAGTCCCTGTTGATAATTTGACTACTTATCTTTGCCGGTTTCAATTTTAGAATAGAACATGCTTTAGCTTCAATCTTAGGTAAAACATTAGAATACGTTCCTACAGCTCCAGAGATTTTGCCAACACTGCAGAGATTTATGGAATTTTCAAGTCTTTTTCTAGATCTTTTAATCTCATCAAGCCAATTCGCTATTACAAGCCCAAAAGTAGTAACTTCCGCGTGTATACCGTGCGACCTTCCTATTATTGGCGTTTTAATATATCTCTTGGACATCTTTATCAAAGTCTTAATAAGCTTATCAAGTTCTAACTTTATCAGATTGCCCGATTCAACAATTAACAGCGAAAGTGACGTATCCAAAACGTCTGACGAGGTGAGGCCTAGATGAATAAATCTTGAATCCTTACCTATTGATTCAGCGAGATTCGTAGTAAAAGCGATAACATCATGTTTAGTTGTCTTCTCAATCGCTTCAATTCTTTTTACAGAGAATTTTGCCTTTTTTTTGATATTCTCTAATGAAGATTTGGGAATATGGCCATAAAAACTCCAGGCTTCACAAACGGCAATTTCAACATCAAGCCACTTTTGATATCTATTTTGGTCCGACCAAACAGACTCCATTCGATCCAGACTATACCTTTTAATCATAGAATCCCTTGAGGATATTAGCATAACATTTTTTCCAGACTCTTTCTTGAACTTGTCAATTGGACTTGATTCATTATAATTCTCATGATGAATCCACTAAGAATAATTTTTGCAATGATTAGTGCAATTGCGGGTTTTTGGATTACATTTAGCGGATCTGGAACCGAGCAGAGGCTGCTGCTTCCATACTCAGTTGGCATAGGCTTGTTTTGTGGTATCCTGACGTTTGCTTTTGTTTACTATGCTGAAAAAATATTCATTAATTTAAGCGCCAAGGCGCTTATTGGTGGAACAATTGGTATTGCTGCTGCATTATTATTGTTTCTAACTTTTAACTACTTCTCCCAGATAGTAGGGCTAAATGTCAAATATCCCCCTTTGACATATCCGATAGTTTTTTTATGTACTATATGTCTCGGAATCGCAATTGGTATAAAAAAAGGAGGGGACCCAGAACCAGCGAAAAAGAGCGATGATGAATACATATTCGCTAAAGTTCTTGATACAAGTGCAATAATCGATGGAAGAATCTCTGATATCTCCGAAGTTGGTTTTATAGAAGGATCAATTGTAGTACCTCAATTTGTTATTAGAGAACTACAGTGGATAGCCGATTCAAATGATCCCCTAAAGAAAGTTAGGGGAAGGAGAGGGCTCGAAATATTAAAAAAAATGCAAGATCAGAAAAATGTTAAAGTTAAGATTCTTGATCGAGATTTTACTAGTATAAAAGAAGTAGATTTAAAACTAGTAAGGCTTGCCAAGGAGCTTAAGGCTCATCTTGTTACAAACGATTTTAATCTAACCAAAGTTGCTAATCTCCAAGGTGTCAAAGTTCTTAATGTAAATCAACTAGCCAATTCTTTAAGGCCTGTAATCCTCCCGGGTGAGCATATGAGAATTAAGGTTATCAAAGAGGGAAAGGACGAGAATCAGGGAGTTGGATATTTAGATGATGGAACAATGGTGGTAATTGATAATGCAAAAAAACAGATTAGCAAAGAGATAAATATCGTGATAACCAGCGTAATTCAAACCCCTACTGGTCGAATGATATTCTCCAAATTGGGCGATATTCGAGACAAAGATAGCACCATATCGAACTAGCAATGCCTCAGAGAAGCTTATCTTTCATAATAACCTCAGCGGGAAAAGGATTGAGATTTGGTACAACCAAGAATGGTAAGCAATTCGAACTAATAAACGACATACCAGTTTTCATCTATTCTCTCAAGGTAATATCTGAGATAAAAAACAAAACCGAGATAATATTAACAATTGATAAATCTGTAAAAGTTGCATATGTTCAAAGATTATTGAGAAAATATTCTTTGGATACGAATATTACGATTTGTAGTGGTGGCCCATCAAGAGCACAAAGTGTTTTTAATGGTTTTAAAAAAATAAAAAGAAACAATGGATACGTTATCGTACATGATGCCGTTAGACCTAATCTGAATTTAAAACAGATAAATAAAATGATTAAGTTAATTGGGAATTTTTCAGGAATAATCTTAGCATCGAAGGTTCACGATACAATTAAAAGAATAAAAAATAGCAAATCAATCAGCAACACAATTAACAGGGATAGCTTGTGGGTTTCCGAAACACCACAAATCTTTAAGTACGCAGCTCTAAAAAAGTGTTATGAGAACGATAAACGATTTACCCAATATACCGACGAATCAGAACTTCTTGAGAAGAATGGGTTTAAAGTTAGAGTATTTGAGAACGATGGATATAACAACAAAATAACAACTAAAAAAGATTTAAGGATGTACGAACTATTATTAAAAAATGTATAGAATAGGTTTAGGATACGATATTCATAGATTAGTTAAGAATAGAAANCTATTCATAGGAGGAGTNTTAATTCCTTCAAGTCGNGGCTTAGATGGACACTCGGATGCTGATGTGCTAATCCATAGCATATGCGACTCCATATTGGGTGCGCTAGGAATGGGAGATATCGGAACACATTTTAGTAATAAGAATCCAAAATACAAAAATAAACAAAGTACTTATTTCCTGAATAAAGTAATGCAAATGATGAGACAAGAAGGATACAGGATTGTAAATATAGACTCCACGTTAATTTGCGAGAAACCAAAATTAAGTAGATATAGAACGAGAATAAGAGCATCGCTTGAAAAAAAATTAAAAATTCCCAAAGAGTGTATATCCATAAAGGCAACCACTTCTGAAGGACTTGGGGTTATCGGTGAAGGTATGGCGATTGCTTGCAAAGCGATTGTTTTAATCGGAAATTAGTTGGTCATGGAGTATTTGATCTCAGGTCAAGGATTCTTAGGAATAAGAAATCCCAGCATCAAAGATACTCATGTAATTGTAGTTCCTTATGGACTAGAGAACACTGTAAGCTACGGTAAGGGTACGGCTAATGGGCCAAGAGAAATAATCAAAGCATCTCATCAAGTTGAGCTTTACGATGAGGAACTCGGCTACGAACCCTACAACACAGTAGGGATAAGAACTATTAAGGCAAAGAAAGTTCCCCAAAACAACACTGAGGCCTTAAAGCTCCTAGGAGAAACAGTTGACGAAATTTCGGAGCTGGGGAAGTTTCCCTTCATTTTGGGAGGAGAGCACACGATTACAGCTGGATCAATTCAACCGTTTGCTAAAAAATTTGACAAATTAACTGTTGTTCACTTTGATGCACATGCTGATTTAAGAAATAGTTACGAAGGAAGAAGGTTGTCTCACGCATGCACTATCAGAAGATGTCTCGATTATAAAAATGTCAACATAGTCTCTATTGGCATAAGGAATATATCGCGGGAGGAAGCGGGCTTTGCTAAAAAGAACAAAGAAAGAGTTAGGATCTTCTGGGCAAAAGATAAAATTGATTCTCAACTAAAAGAAATTGTAAAACAAATAAAAGATAACAATGTGTACATAAGTTTTGATCTTGACGTTTTTGACTCTAGTCTGATGGCAGCTACTGGAACTCCAGAACCGGGAGGGTTGTTTTGGAACGAAGCTATAGAAACAATAAAAGCCGTAACGCTAAACTCAAACATTCTAGGGGCTGACATTACCGAACTTGCACCAATAAAAGGTCTTCACTCGTATAATTTTCTTGCAGCAAGGCTGTGCTACAAAATTATTTCATATATTTTTCATTACAATCGATCGTAAACAACATAAAAAATTCAAAAAATAAAACAAGATAGTGTATATTTATACCTGGTAGAAATTAATTTTGGAGATAGAATCTAATGTCACATTCTTTACCTGAATTAGGCTATACATATGACGCGCTAGAGCCACATATCGATGCTAAGACAATGAAAATACATCACTCGAAGCATCATCAAACTTATATTGCTAATTTGAACGCAGCTCTAGAAAAATACCCTGAGCTCTTTGAAAAAAGCGTCGAAGATTTATTAATCAATTTGGAGGATATACCTGAATCCATTAGAGTAGCAGTAAGAAATGGTGGCGGTGGTCATGCTAACCATTCTCTTTTTTGGAAAATAATATCCCCAAATAAATCCAAGAACCCTGAAGAAAGACTCGCTAGTGCTATCGATTCAGACTTTGGTAGTTTCGAAAATTTCCAAAAAGAGTTTACAGAAAAAGCGACTAAACAATTTGGCAGCGGCTGGGGATGGCTTTGTCAGGACAAGGGTAAAAAACTTGTATGTACTTCAACCCCCAATCAAGATAGTCCCCTCTCCTCTGGACTAACACCATTATTGGGAATCGATGTTTGGGAGCATGCATATTATTTAAACTATCAGAACAGACGGCCTGATTACATAAAAGCCTTCTGGGAAATTGTTAACTGGGAAGAGGTCGGAAAAAATTTAAAATAAGATGAAGAATAAAAAATTTTCATCCATTGTAACAGAAGGTCTAGATAAAGCTCCCAACAGAGCAATGCTGAGGGCCGTGGGTTTTAAAAATCCCGATTTTAATAAACCTATGATTGGTATCGCTTCGACTTGGGCGATGGTAACGCCGTGTAATATGCATATCAACAAATTAGCAGATGTCGCTTCCAAGGGAGTTGATACCAACGGGGGTAAGTCAATTATTTTTAATACCATTACCGTATCAGATGGAATATCGATGGGGACCCCAGGAATGAAATATTCACTCATATCGAGAGAGGTAATAGCAGATTCGATTGAAACGGTCGCCGGCGCTGAAGGATTTGATGGACTTGTCACTATTGGAGGATGCGACAAAAACATGCCTGGCTGCTTGATGGCAATGGCAAGACTCAATAGGCCATCGATTTTTATCTATGGAGGTTCCATAATGCCAGGAATCTATAATAAAAAACCTATTGATGTAGTATCAGTCTTTGAAGCCGTAGGTGAATACTCAAATAAATCAATTTCAAAATCAGAACTGACAAAAATTGAAGAGTGCGCGATTCCCGGGCCTGGATCCTGCGGTGGAATGTATACCGCAAACACTATGGCCTCCGCAATAGAAGCATTAGGCATGAGCCTACCTGGAAGCTCTACTCAAATTGCTATTTCGAAAAACAAAGAAGTAGACTGTATCGAATCAGGCAAGGCTCTCCTGAATTTGATTAAAAAAGATATAAAGCCAAGGGACATAATGACCAAAAAGGCTTTTGAAAATGCAATTACAGTAGTTATCGCCCTAGGTGGATCTACCAATGCTGTACTCCATCTTTTGGCAATGGCAAATGCTATAGGAGTCAATCTAAAGATAGACGATTTCACAAGAATTGGGAAAAGGGTTCCTGTCTTAGCCGATTTAAAACCAAGCGGAACCTACATGATGGCAAAATTTTGTGAAATAGGTGGTTTGCCGCCTTTACTTAAGAGGCTTTTAAACGCAGGATTGCTTCATGGAGATTGTTTAACTGTAACCGGGAAATCAATTAAGGAAAACTTAAGTAACATACGAGACAACTTAGGAACAGAAGTTATAAAAAACGTCACGAATCCAATTAAAAGAGATAGTCATATTGTAATATTAAAAGGCAATATTGCTCCTGAAGGCGCTGTGGCGAAAATCTCTGGAAAAGAAGGGTATTCTTTTCGAGGAAAAGCAGTTGTTTTTAATTCTGAAGAAAAGTGTATGGACGCTATTCTGAAGAGAAAAATAAAAAAAGGTAATGTTATCGTAATTAGATACGAGGGTCCAAAGGGTGGTCCTGGAATGAGGGAGATGTTAGCTCCAACATCCGCTATCACTGGGCAAGGTTTAGGCTCTGACGTTGCGCTAATTACCGATGGACGATTTTCCGGGGGTACGCACGGATTCGTCGTGGGCCATATAACTCCCGAAGCTTTTGATGGTGGGTCTCTAGCATTAATTAAAAATGGCGACATCATAAAAATTAATTCCTCTAAACGAACTATAGAGCTTGAAGTTTCGAAAAAAGAAATTGGTCTAAGAAAAAAGAAATGGAAACAGCCCTCTCAAAAACACCTTAATGGTGCCATGTATAAATATTCTGTACTTGTTAGTTCCGCCTCGAAAGGAGCAATAACGGATGGCAAAATTAGATAATATGAGCAATCTCAAAGACAAAAATATATTAGTAGGAGTTACAGGCAGTATTTCCATATATAAGTCGTGTGATTTGATACGCGCATTAATTAAAGAAGGTGCAAATGTTACCGTTGTAATGACTTCCAATGCAGAAAAATTTATAAGTCCTATGACGTTTCAATCGATATCTGGAAGAAAAGTCTTTACGAACATGTACGACACAGACGAATCAAGTCTTGCTCATATAAACCTTGCTGATAATTCTGATTTAATAATTGTTTGTCCAGCAACTGCAAACTTTGTTTCCAAATATGCAAATGGAATAGCTGACAACCTGCTTCTTAATATTTTGCTTGCAACAAAGTCAAAAGTTGTAGTTTGTCCAGCAATGAATGTAAATATGTTTGAGAACCCTCTTGTTCAAGAGAATATTGTCAGGTTGTCGAAACTAGGAATTGATTTCGTAGAGCCTGATTCTGGTGATTTGCTATGTGGCTGGGAAGGCAAGGGAAGGTTGGCGGATTTAAACAAAATATTGATGGCAATAAAAAAAAAAGTCTCAAATAAAGATCTTCAAGAAGAAAAAGTTTTAATCACTTGTGGGGCAACTAGAGAATATCTGGATCCTATAAGGTTTATATCTAATCCTTCCTCCGGAAGAATGGGTCTTTGCTTAGCCAATGAATTTTTTTATAGAGGATCAAATGTAAGAATCATATCCGGATATGTCGAGGAGGACTTCGATTTCTTTCCGGATTATCTCAAATGTGAATCCTCTGATGAGATGGCACAACATGTAATTAAAGATTTGAAAAAGTATAGTGTAATAATAAAATCTGCTGCTGTTGGAGATTACAAATTTAAAAAAGTTCAGAAGAATAAGATAAAGAAAAAAAATGCAAAGATAAGTTTTGAAATGGAACCTACAATCGATATTCTAGAGGAAGTAGGTGCAAAGAAAACTAAAAATCAAATTTTGATTGGCTTTTGTGCCGAGACCGAAAGTATAATTAGCAACGCAAAGATCAAAATTAAAAAGAAGAACCTAGACTTCATCGTTGGCAACGATGTATCAAAAGAAAATAGTGGATTTGGAAGCAAAGATAATTTTTCTTTCTTGGTGTCCAAAAATGGCAAGATAGAAGAACTCGGTCTTGTTTCCAAAGAAACTCTATCAAAAGAAATTGCCAACAAAGTAAGCGAAGTCAGACGAGGCTTGTTCTAAACAATTCAAGCCCTCGCCTATAAATTACAATTCTATTCCTAGAGGAAAAAAGTTTACTTACCAGCTAGTGTCGCCAGATGCAGGAGCTACTAAGACTGCATCCTTGCAAGCTTTTGAAACTCTAAATTTTACAACTTTCTTCGCAGGAATTTGAATTACCGCACCGGTCTGAGGATTTCTTCCTTGTCTGGCTTTACGATCAACAAGTACTAGTTTACCTAGTCCCGGAAGAGTAAAACTGCCATTATTCTTTGCTTCATCACAAGCCAAGCCTGCGAATGCCTCGATGTAACGCCCTGCGTCAGCTTTCGAAATACCCAATTTGCTGGCTAAGGCGGTTGTTGTTTGCGATTTTGTAAGTGCTCCCATTATATAAGCCTCCTAAAATACTATTTTTATCTTATTTGCATATAATAGTTTTTTAGCGCTAAAAATGCAAGTTTTATCTAATAAAATGGTCTAATTACCCTACCTTTATTGGAATACAATCATGATTGATAGGTCAAAAATGTTACATCCTTGGGGCTCCTGGTTTTTTTCAAATTTTACTTGACTCCTACTACATATAGTGGTTTAATGACAGCATAATCACAATATGTTGTTGAATTGTTTTTGTAGATGTGTGGAAAGATGTGATTACACCATGGGGCAAGGAGAAGTTGAAATACCCCCTTTTGCACCCCGTTAAGATTTTTCCTTGCCTCTAATTTTTCCTTTAAAATCTCACAATAAGCGGACCATGGCTAAACTGCTCCCTACTTCTTATCGAAAGGATTGGGGATTTCAGGATGCCATAATTTAAGATGATTTTTGTGGTTTTCTGTATAAGCACCCTCCGGATAGAACTTATCATAGAAATCAATATCTAGATGATGTGATTGGACCATCATCCTAGAATACATAGCATCTGAAAATGCAGGAAATCTACCATACGTATCATACAGATAATTACAGATATCTTTTACTATTTGAATTTCCTCTTTACTTGGTCTGGGGGTTTCTTTTAGTATGCCAGTTGGATCCTTGTAGGGCATAAACTTCTTTTCCCAATTGCTCCACTTCATATCATTAAACGCATCGACTGCCTCGCTCATATTTTTATAGTACGGTGGACAAAAAGCTTCGAAATGCCCACTTAGTCCAACTGGTGCTTTTGCTACTGTCGCACCCCAATCGCTTCCTTGGTCTTTGGCTTCTACACATGTAAAACCTAGACCTCTAAATTGTTCGTCTGCCCCAAGCATATATCTACTTTGGAATCCACTAAACATCCAACCACCTAAGCCTAGAATTTGTTGTGTCAAGACAACGTTTTGACAAAAGAGAGGTTGTTCTGCTATATACCCATTTGCAAATCGAAGTTCAGCCTCAATTAAAGGTACAGGCTTGTTCTCATCAATAAAACCATTTTTAATCCACTTGGTAGTTCCAGGAGGTTTCATTTTATTTAATTCATCAACAAAATTGAATCTATGTCCTTCTCGCATGTAGAAGAATAAGATATTAATCAATCCCGCGGATAAATCTGTTACGGGTACCATGAGAGTTGTTCCAGGTCGATTTACATTCCACGTATTATGTATTGCAAGACCTGGAGGGCCCGTTGGAAGGTCAGCCCTCCCTTCATGTAGTTTAATTCTAGACGCTTCGAAGAGTTCTAATATTCTTTTAATCTTGTCTTCTTTGTTTAAACCTTCGATACCCTTAAGGTCAGATGGAGACTTATCATGTTGTTTAATCAAGTACAGCCCGTTATCGTTCGTATAAAACAACTCTGTTCTATGTATGTCACCCAAAGAAGGAATTGTTTTGCTCATAAATTTTACTTCTAGGTCAAGTCCTTTATGAGGTGGAAAATCTGATAGATTAATGTTCTTTACACCAATCCCATTCCAAGCCAGTATCGCTTCCTCGATTTCACTTAGTGGAATTGCAGGATGAGAAGATTTATGTTTTAATGGTCCCTCGTCGATTTCTCCACCCATCGGAAAGCGTCTAGATCTTCTCTCGTATAAAGCATTAAGAAAAGAATAATTTATAGCTGTATCGAATCCTGGTGGGAATTTTGACATATTGCTATTTTAACTCAAAATAACTATGGCTTATAATAATATTTAATGAAAGATTTACTGCTTAGCTCTCTCAAGAAGGATTCCATACTAAAAGGGGACTTCGTTCTATCTTCTGGTGAAAAGAGTGATTACTATATCGATGCGAGAACTAGTACCCTTTCCGCTAAATCGCTAGGCTGTGTCGCAGATATTTTTTATCAACAAATAGTTGAAGCTGATTTAAATATCGTAGGAGGTCCATCAATAGGAGCGGACCCTATCGTAGGGGCTATTCTGTATAGAGCCTATTTAGACAAAAAATCTTTTAAGGGATTTTTAGTTAGATCCGGCGAGAAGCATCACGGGACACAAAAAACAATTGAAGGGCCAGATATATCGAATACTTCAGTCGTTATAGTAGAAGACGTCGTTTCAACTGGAAATTCAATCATAAAGACAGTCAAGCAGCTTCAAGATCAAGGGTGTTCGGTTAAATTGATATTGTCTATAGTCGATAGAGAGATGGGGGCCGTTGAAAGATTCTTAAAAGAGAATCTGGAATATAGACCAATATTCAAAGTCACAGATCTATTGTAAATTATAAAATTCTCCAATTTTATATAAATTATTTTGTAATATACTATAATTAATATGTCCTTGTTGGATAACCACCTTATGAGTATGGCAATATTCGGAAACCCTGTCTGGAAATGGGGACTTGCCATATTAGCAACTTTCATTTTTTTTATCCTGGCAGGTTTCTTTAAACGCTTTGCAGAAAACAATCTACGTGCATTGGCAGCAAAAACTGATACTAGTATTGATGATTATTTATTTGAGATGCTTTCCACGATATCCCCAATCTTTGTACTGGGAATTTCTTTATATACAGCAACTAAAATAATTTATTTAAGTCAGAATGTTAATGAAATTGTCACTCAGATTTTCCTCCTAGTTATTTTTTGGCAATTAACTAAATGGGCCGCCCTTATAGCAAATAAAATATTCATTAGATACAAAGATATAAAAACCAACGACAAAGATATGCATGGCGTAACAGCGATTAATGGCCTTAATGCCATTACAAAGTTTGCAATTTGGCTCATTTTCTTAATGCTTGCATTAGATAATTTGGGTGTAGATATCACGGCACTTGTGGCTGGGCTAGGTATTGGCGGACTTGCAATTGCTTTAGCAGCTCAGAGTATACTTGGTGATCTTTTTGCATCGCTAACAATAATGATTGATAAACCAATTGCGCTTGGAGACTACATAGTAGTCGACGATTTTATGGGTACCGTCAAATCCATAGGTATAAAAAGCACTAAAATTGAAAGTCTCACTGGTGAAGAAATCATTATTTCGAATTCGGATTTGCTTAATAGTAGGTTAAGAAATTACCAAAAAGATAGAATGCAGAAACGGAGAGCCACAATTGAATTAGGCGTAGTCTACGAAACAGACTATAAACAGCTTGCTAGAATTCAAACTATTTTGAAAGAGATTGTAGAATCATTTAGTAGTACAGAATTTATCAGAGCAAGTTTTGTGGAATTTGCTGATTTTTCATTAAATTTTGAACTCGTCTACGACGTCCTTAGTCCCGACTATCCTGAATATGTTCAAACAAATCACCATATTAGATTAAAAATATTCGAGACCTTCCAGAAAGAAGGTGTTGAATTTGCGTTTCCAACTAGAACTATTCATCTATCTAAAGATGATTGATATCTATAAAAAGTAATTTGTTTTAAAAGTATATATATTTTATATTCTTCCAATGACTAAAAAAATTTGGGGCGGAAGATTTAAAAATATTACGAATAAGAAAGTAGAAAAATTTTCTTCCTCGGTCGATATCGATAAAAATCTTTATGCGTTTGATATCCAAGGATCAATTGCACATGTAGAAATGCTTTCCAAGCAGAAAATAATTTCTGTATCCGATAAAAGAAAGATTGTAAAAAGCTTAAATCAAATCCACAAACAAATAGAAAAGGGAAGATTTGAATTTGCTGTTGAACTTGAGGACATTCATATGAATATCGAACAAGCAGTAACAAAAAGAATCGGGAATTCTGGGAAAAAAGTACATACGGCAAGAAGCAGGAACGATCAAGTGGTAACAGACGTCAAATTGTACATAAAAGATATCGTGGGCAACCTTAGGAAGGATCTTGTAGCTCTCGAGAAAAACATTGTGAAAAACGCAGAAAAAAATCTCAGTTTAGCAATTCCTTTTTATACTCATTTACAGAGCGCTCAACCTGTCCTCGTTTCTCATTATCTTTTAGCTTTCTTTGAGATGTTCTTAAGGGATATCGATAGAATTGACAGTGCGATGTATAGATTAGATGAGAATCCTTTGGGATCATGTGCGGGTGCTGGAACATCTTTTAATATCGATCGGTTCAATACAACTAAAAAGCTTAATTTTAGAGTGCCTACGAGAAATAGTCTCGACTCAGTAAGTGATAGGGATTTCATAGTTGATGCCATATATTGTTGTTCCATGGTTATGATGCATCTCTCTAGATTTTGTGAAGATTTGATTATTTGGAATAGTTCAGAATTTGGCTTTGTTCATATAGCCGATGAGTACACAACAGGGTCAAGTATTATGCCCCAGAAAAAGAATCCCGACATATTAGAGCTAATCAGAGGTAAATGTGGGACGGTTTATGGAAATTTAATAAATATTCTAACGAATCTAAAAGGTCTACCTCTAAGCTACAATAGAGATTTGCAAGAAGATAAATTACCTATTTTTTCATCTTTAAAAATAGCTAACGAGTGCGTTAGTATATTCAAAGATCTCTTAAATTCAATAAAATTTAACAAGAAATCAATAGACAGAAGTTTGGATTTAGGTTTTCTTACCGCCACCGATTTGGCAGACTATCTAACGAGACAAGGTGTTGCCTTTAGAGATGCACATCATATTACGGGAAAAATTATTTCCTATTGTGAAACAAACGATAAAAGTCTTGATGAGATTAAAATTGAAGAATTTAAAAAGTTCTCGAAATTGATAGAGAAGGATATATACAAATTTATCTCTATTAATCACTCGATATCCTCAAAGAACTCCTATGGTGGTACTTCCATAAACAATGTAAAGAAAATGGTTCTAAAATATAAGAAAATCCTTTCTAAATTATAAATGCCAAATTCGATCAATAAATTATCAATCGCACTAACAACTTGAGCTTAAAAATTTGTTGTTTAGACTTATCGTATGAGCAAGCTTAAAACCTTTATCAACAAGGTAAAGAATAAAGATTACACAATAGATATAACTTGCGCCGAATTTACCTCTTTGTGCCCTAAGACAGGACAACCGGATTTCGCGGTAATCACAATCTCATATGTGCCCGACAAATTATGCGTGGAATTAAAATCATTCAAGCTTTACATGTTCTCATATAGGAACATCGGGGAATTTCATGAACATGTAACGAATAAAATCTTAGATGATTTCGTCAAAGCCTGTAAGCCCAAATACGCCTCAATCACTGGGGACTTCAACATCCGAGGAGGAATCAAGACAGTTGTTCAAGCCGAGTACAAGAAGAAAATCAAACGAAAGAAGCTTTAGTGGTTTTCTTGGCCTATTAATTGTCCTTACTTTGATTCTCTTTGCACTGTTCCCCGAATTTTGTTCACCATACTCTCCCTTTAAATCAGATTTCAACAACACTCTTCAATCCCCTTCGTCAAGACACCTATTCGGAACCGATGAGCTTGGTAGGGATATCTTAAGTAGAGTAATATATGGCACAAGGATATCGATTTCTGTAGCCTTCTTTACTTCAATAGTATCTTTAGTGGTCGGAACTCTGTATGGATCAATATCAGGCATCAAAGGTGGAATTGTTGATGAAATATTAATGAAAATAGTAGATGTTTTTTATTCGATTCCAGATCTTCTTTTAATCTCTATATTTATACTAATTTTTGGGAAGGGAATAATTGGTATTACTGCTGCTTTATCACTATTAAGTTGGATGCGAGTAGCACGAATCGCTAGAGCAACAGTATTAGAGCTAAAGAATAGGCCATTTGTCTTAAGTGCAAAAGTTATGGGATTTAGCGATTTAAGAATCATATTCAAAGAAATTCTTCCAAATATGTTGGCTCCACTAATTGTTATATTCACATTTACTATACCCTCAGTCATTCTTGCGGAATCAACCCTAAGCTTCTTAGGTCTTGGTATATCTCCACCGGATGTAAGTTGGGGACTAATGGCAAACAATGGTTGGCAGGGGATAAGGAGTTATCCGCATCTAATTCTTTTTCCATGTTTGGCGATTTTCGTGTCTACGGTAACATTTTTACAGATTGGAGATTATCTAAAACTAAGGGCTAGGCAATGAGATTTATAGTTTTTATCTTTTTTCTTTTTACCATGAGCTCACTAGCGGTATCGGAATGTGAAATAGAAAAAGAGAACTTCTTATATTTATCCTATTGTTACAAAAAAAACGGGAATTTAGATCTCGCTATTAGCAATCTAGATAAAATAGATGAAGATGGTTTTGAAAATGTCGCGGATTTCCTTGCTTATAGAAAAATCAAACTACTGTCATCTTATAAGATGGGATCTAACGAGATAAAAGAGGAGATAAGAAAATTTAAAGCAACACATAACGATTCTGTATTATTACCAAAGATAGAACTCATTGAAGCAAAAAGGCTTTTAGCGATTAGCTCTGGAAAGCCATCTAGTTATAAGTCACATAAAATTCTTAGTAAACACTTGCAATCTATAGATAAGAAGTATGGTTGGAGCAATAATGACAGAATTAATCTGAAACGAATCAAAGCAATGAATTTATTAAATCTCGGTCAGTATGGCCAGGGGAATAAGTTATTTCAAGAGATATATATAAACCATCCAAACCATCCCAGCGTCGTTTCGTGGACCCAAAAGCTCTCTAAAAATGATTTGAGGACCAGACTTAATTCACTTTTTAAGAATCAAATGTTTAGACAATTTACAAAAGAGTCGCAAGGATGGGAAGATCCTGATATAAGAATCAAAATTGCTTTAATAAAAATTAAGACCGGCAAGAGGGATGAAGGCAGGAGAATCTTAAAAAATATTTCAGAAGGCAATTTTAAGTCTACGGATTTGTTTACGGATAACGAAATAATTGCTGAATCTTTATATCAATTACACGTTGATGATTTAAAAACATCGAAGGATAACTCTAAAATTGCAAGAAACTTAAAATTAATACTCAAAAATTATCCGAACTATAGAAAAAGAAATGATGTCGCATATTTGTCTGCTAGATTGTTCACTTTAGACAAGAACTATTTAGAAGCAAAACAAGTTTACAACTG
>PCAG01000008.1 GCA_002730475.1 Spirochaetales bacterium
CTTGCAAAAAAAACTAATTTGCATGTTGACAATTTTTTTCCATCCTCAACTGGTATCATAGGGGTTCAATTAGATTATAAGAAAATAAACGAGAACATGGACAAGCTTCTAGGTTCCTTAAGCAAAAATTCCTATAGGAAATTTGCGGAATCTATTCAGACCACAGATAGATTTATCAAATTTCAACATACTAAAATCAAGCTTGGAAATTCTTCTGGAAACTTGCTAGGTATTGCTAAAGGTGCAGGAATGATACATCCGGACATGGCGACAATGCTATGCTTTTTTGTAACAGATTTAAAATTTAACAAGAGTACATTTAAAAGCTTAATAAATAATGCAGTGGCTACATCATTTAATTGCATTAGTGTTGATGGAGATATGTCCACAAATGATACTGTAATAGCTCTCGCGAATGGAATGGCCGGGAATAAATCGATAAACAATAAAAGTCAATATCTAAATAAAGTAAAGAGAGAGGTTCAAAATATATTTTACGAACTAGCAAAATCGATTATTAAAGACGGTGAAGGTGCAACTAAAGTGTGTGAGATTATCGTGAAAGGAGCAAAATCGAAAAGTAGCGCGGACGCAATTGCAAGAAACGTTGCGAATTCTTTGTTATTTAAGACCGCACTATATGGTTCGGATCCAAACTGGGGAAGAATAATCGCATCAGTAGGGGCAACAGGAATAAACTCCATAAAGCAAGACAAAATAGATATCTACATTGAAAAGATTAAAATCGTGAGAAATGGTCAGTCTAGTCAAAACATAACTTTGGCAAAAAAATTAATGAAAAAAAAGGAAGTCAAAATCACTATTGATTTGAATATCGGAAGACACTCCGCTTTCATGTTAACCAACGATATCGGTCACGATTACATAAATTTAAACTCTCTTTATACAACATAAAATCGAAAAATAAGGGTGGAAGACGGGATTTGAACCCGCGACCCTCGGAACCACAAACCGATGCTCTACCCCTGAGCTACATCCACCATAATGCGCGCCAAGAGGGATTCGAACCCCCGACCTACGGATTAGAAGTCCGTTGCTCTATCCAGCTGAGCTACTGGCGCATCTTTAATCAGTTTATCTTCCATGATTTATAAGTGAAATTCAAATATATATTGGATATAATAAAACTAACCCATAGGTCATGGCCAAAAAGACCCTCATAGGACATGAGTAAAAAGCCTCCATAAGTCATGGGTTAAAAGACTCGCATTGAACATGCGTTAAAAGTTCGAATATCTTTTTCGAAGGAGGTATTTGGATATGCTCAAGACTGGCTTAAGAAATAACTGGGTGGTTAATGTTAAAAATGCCCAGATACAAAAGCAAAAAGCAAAAGCACCCTTGTCTGTTAAAGAAAAGCTTTCAATGTTTAGACACTCATATGCTCTGAAAGCTCATCAGAAAAGCATGGAAAGAAAAACTAGAAATAGTTTGTTTGCTAATATTCAATTGGGTTTAAATTAACAGAAACATTAATTTTCTATTAATTTAATGTTTTTAATCGGGGTGAGAGGGCTCGAACCTCCGACCCCCTGTTCCCAAAACAGGTGCGCTACCAGCTGCGCTACACCCCGATTCAAAGAATCCATTATACAACGAATATTTAAAACAAGAAAGCTACTCTTCGTAGAACTTACGGTTGAGCTGAAAAATCTTACTATATTCTCCCTCCTTCTTACTAAGTTCCTTGTGGACTCCTTTTTCTATTATTTTTCCATTTTTCAGAACTATAATTTCATTAGAATCCTTAATTAAATTCAACCTGTGTGCTATTAGAATTGATGTTTTGCCTTCTATGCCATCTAGATATTCTTTCACATGTTTTTCTAAATCTAAATCGAGATTCGAGGTTGCTTCATCCAGGATTACAACATGAAATGATTTGCTCATTATTGTCTTTATATTGTCAATTTGTTTTTCTCCTCGAGATTGAATCTCTTTAATGTCATGATAGGTCCCTTCGTGAGGAACATTGTCAAACAAAGGTGTATCTTGCATAATTACGGAAAAATTTTCTCGTATGCTCTTTAGATTAAAAGACGATAAAGGTTCATCGTCTATGTAGATAGCGCCCTTTTGGGGCATATAAAATCCAAGAATCAAATTCACAATAGTTGTTTTTCCTGATCCCGTTGGTCCAAGTAGAACTAGTGATTGTCCTTTTTTAATCTCCAGATTAAAGTCCTTAAGTACCCACGTCTTATCATTGTAACGAAACGATACGTTATCAAACTTAATTGTTTCAAAATTTCCATTAAAAATTTTTTCTCCATTTGGCTCAGAAGCAGTATTGATTATTGCAAATATATTCTCACTAGCAGCTAAGGCAGATTGAAGAATATTGTATTTGTCTGCGAGTTCTAAGATTGGCCTAAATATCATCCTGATATAAAAAATAATTACCAATAATGCGCCTATGGACAGAGATGCGGATATTACTAATTCACCTCCAATCCAAACTACTAATGCAACAGAAAATACATACATAAACTCTATCAAAGGTCTAAAAATAGCGAACGTATACATCTGCTCCATATTTGCATCATAATTGTTACCACTGTATTCTTCGAACCTGGAGTAATTCAAATCCTCTTTGTTGTAAATCTTTAATAAAGATATCGCTCGAATTGACTCATTGATAAAAGAATTCAGCTGGGCGATGGTTAATCTTAATTTCGCATAGACTCTCCGTAGTCTTCGTTTGTACAACAAGGCAAATATTATGATAAAAACGTTAACACCAATCATTATCAGAGTAAGGTAAGAATTGAAGTTGAACATAACTACCAATACTCCAACAAAGACCAATATTTCTTTGAGAAATTGTACTAGGACATTTGTGTAGAACTCGTTAAGTACATTTACATCATTTGTAATTCTAGTCGTAACCCTTCCTACGTTTTGCTGATCAAAAAAGGATTGAGGCAAAGAGACAATATGATTAAACGTGCTCATCCGTATTTCGTTCATAATTTTTTGACCAGTTATATTTAAAATGTAACTAAAGAATGTACTGAATATTAAAATACCAACAATGAATAGCAAAACATAAATCGAGATTGAGAATATCATATCTTTGCTAACATTTTCCGAAATTAGACCATCGACAATCTCTTTTATCTTGTAGGGAATTGCAACCTCAAAACAGGCAACAATAATCATCGAAACAAAAGCTAGTAATAGCCAATTTTTAAATGGTTTACAAAAAGACAACAGCCATCTCAATATATTTGTATCATCGGACATATATCAACTCTCACTCGGTAATATTCGTTGGATTTTAATTAAGTCTTTAAAGAGACCGTCGGTCGTTTCCAAATAATCTGAGCTACCATGCTGTACTATTTTTCCATTATCAAGAACCAAAATATTATCAAAGGAATAAATGGATGAGATTCTCGAGGATACACTAATAAGGATTTTATCTGAAAAATACTTTTTTAGATTCTTAAGAATTGACAGTTCCGTATCAACGTCCAAAGACGCCAGATTGTCATCTAGTATTAATACGTCAGGATTTTGATAAAGAGCTCTTGCTAGACATAGTCGTTGGCGCTGACCACCTGAAAGACTTAATCCTCTTTCGCCCACAAGAGAATCTAAGCCGTTCGGTAGATTTCTTAGGTCATCAATAAAATTTGAGGTTAACAAGCATTTCATTACTTCTTTATCTTTAACGTTCTTATCAAAAAAACTCACATTTTCTCTTACGGTTCCTGAAAAAATTGTAGGCTCTTGAGGTACACATAATATTTTTGATCTTATTGATGATTTTTTAATTTTGTTAACATTTATATCGTTTATATATATGTTTTCGGCTTTATCGAACTTTAGGATTAAGTTTAACAAAGTAGATTTTCCAGAACCTGTTTTTCCAGTTATGCCCAGACTAGATCCTCTTGTAACAACAAAAGAAAGATTCCTTAGGTTTGTTGAAGAATCATACGAAAAATTTGTATTTTTAAATTCTATTTTTTGAATTCGACTTAAATCCTCCAAGGTTAACTCGTCATCATCTTCTACTTCGTTAATTATCTCTTTAACTCTTGAAATGGATGCATTGCCACGTCTTATATAATCTACAGCCATACCCATTGCAATAACTGGCCAACTAAGCATAGTGAGATAGACCATTAGTGAAGAAAAATCCCCTATCGTGATTTTATTGTCATAAACCATATTGCTCCCCATAAAAATCAATATCAATATGGATATACCAGTAAAAAAAGTTATTAGAGGTTGATATCCAGCCCATATCTTGATTAATTGCATATTCTCAAATTCGTAAGACTTGCTTTTTACAGAAAATTTATCAATCTGATTTTCTTGATCGTTTAATGCCTTGATAGCTTTGATTGAGAATATAATTCTTCTTGCTTCTTCAGTAAGCGTAGAGAAAGCCTCTTGAACATTGAGAAAAAGATTTTGTATAGCACCTCCATATTTAGTTATCAAAACAGCCATTAATATAAAAGGGACAGATGTATATATTGTGAATTCCGGTGAGATTAAAAACATAGATATGAATATAAATCCTAACAATAGGACGCCATCGTATACTAAAACCACACCAAAGCCACATGCCATCTTTATAGTTTCTATATCATTGACCCCTCGCGCCATTAGGTCGCCCGCGTTGTGAGTATTAAAGAACCTCATAGGAAGTCTTTGAAGTCTAAAAAAATATCTATCTCTTAAATCTTTCTCGATTCTCCTTGCGGTCCCCATTAGAAAATATCTCCATACGAATCTAAAGAAGGCCATTATTGTTCCACATATCAATAAATACAAAGCTGATTTGTTAATTACATTCGTAGAACTCTGTAAAGATTTAACAGCTGAAAGCTCCATTATTACATCACCAATTATCAAGGGTATTATGAGCATTATTCCATCAACCATGGTAAGACCTATGATTCCAAAAAAGATATTTTTTTTGTGGTTCACGAGCAAAGAAAATAAAGAATTGTTCTTATTCATAACAGCAACATTAATTATAAATTTCCATTTAATTATAAATCAATTATTGACAAAAAATTAAACTTCAGTTTAATAACTAAAATGAATCTCGGTATTTTAAGCAATGAACTAACACCAAAGCTTTAGGTCGTCTTATTTAGACGCTCCAATAGGCCAGTCCAATACGTAAACCAATATGAATCTTTAGTTTGGCCCCTTAATTCTTTTTCGGCATATTCTATGGCATGTTCTTTGTCGTGAGTAAATTTTATAAGTTGTTCTACCGCCACATCTAACTCGTCTTCATCGATAGGTATGCTATCAAGTGCAGATTGCACGAACTTGCCAATATCAAGAAGCGAATTATGGAGATTAATTTTTTTTTGATCCACTATTTCCCCAAGTTCAACAGATTCTTTTCCTAAGATTCCTTTAGCTCTTGAGAATCGTGTTAGATACTCATCTACGGGCTTCAGACCACGTATAGCATTATTGAGCTCTTTAATCAATGCGGTTAATTGTCTTGAGTCCGATACGTTTTCACCAATCTTTTTACTTTTTGATAAATCTGACATTCAATACCCCTGATATCTATAAACAATTATACCTGGCTTATCTTTTATGTATTCCGCAAAATCTACATCAACTACAGAATCAATACCAGGCTTGTTAGATGCATGTCGAAAATAAAGTTTACCGTTTTTCTTGATAAGGATTCCAACGTGTGATACATCAAGTCCCTCTCGTTCAGAATATATACCAATGTAATCATGATGAGTAAGCTTGTCTAAATAATGGTTGATGAGAAATTTTGGCTTTACATATGAAATTTCAACTTCTCGTACCGGTATGCCTTCAAGGAATAATGAATCATCACTTTTTTTATTAAGCTTCTTTAGAGCGATTGTAACTCTTTTTGGAAACAGTTCCTTTGTAACATCATCAACTAGAGGGACGTTCAAACTCCAGTCGTAAAAAAAATGGTTTCTTGTTTCAAAGCTAACAACTCCCCCTTTATATCTAGTAAATTTGAGCTTATCAATAAAATCGTCATAATCTTTTGATCCAATCAAAGAATGGACATAGTCCAAGTAGGTAAAACAATCCATAGCCCCTAAGTTAACAACTAACTTTTCTGCAGTGTTCTTATCTCCAACCAGAGTATGGCTCTTGTAGGGGACTCCTAAAAAGTATTCGGAATAAAGATTAATTTGTTCATCATAGTTTAAATCTGCATTTAATCTCACTAGGTAATCTATTTCGGCTTTAGTGTAATCAATACGAAGGTTTCGACTATCCTCGTCATCAACGTCAGAGCTCCCAGGATAAACATATTGCAGTGGAAACAAAATTAAAAATAATACGAAAATAAAGAAAAAATTAAATTTCTTTTCTTTTTCTAATTTCATCAATAGCTCTCTCCACATGATTATAATCTAAAGTCACATCCTCACTAAATTGAACCGCTAAATTAAGCATTGTATCAATATC
The DNA here is from genome assembly GCA_002730475.1 of Spirochaetales bacterium. The sequence goes on from PCAG01000008.1 coordinate 6,472, forward strand.
GGCTCCATTAAAATCTTTAATCAAATCATCTAGAGAAGAATCAAAATTAAATTTAATATTTTTTGATTCTTTTTTTATTTCTAAAATTTCTTTCAGTTCTTGTGTATCTGGATTGGTTGTTTCTAAAAGCAAATCAAACCTACCTGATCTCAACAAAGATTTATCAATTGAATGGATTTTGTTCGTTGCCGCCAAAACAATTACATTGCTCAAATCCTTAAAGCCATCAATCTCAAGAAGAAATTGGCTTAACACTCTATGGCTTGTCGCGATTGTGGAATCTTTTTCAAAGCTGATAGAGCAAATTGAATCGATTTCATCAAAAAACAAAATCGATGGTGATACTTGCCTAGCTTTGTAAAAAAAGTCTCTGACGAGCTGTTCCGACTCTCCAAGATATTTCGATATAAGTTCAGGACCTTTTACCGAAATAAAACTTAATCCACCTATATTGGCTAAAGCTTTTGCCAACATGGTCTTCCCCGTACCTGGGGGGCCATATAGCATAATACCTTTGGGCATCTTCACACTTTTTTTTGTATCCTTAATTGGATTAACAACAACATTTTCGAGAGTTTTCTTTACTTTGGTCAAGCCTCCTATCTCTTGCCAAGTTACTTTTGGTGTCTCGACAAAAATTTCTCTTATTGCTGAAGGTTTAATATTCTTAAGCGCCTCCATGAAATCTCCATATGAAACAGTAATCGAATCAAGAATTTCGTAGTCTATAACGTCTTTCTTTGTTACTTCCCGTATCGAAAAAAGAGCGGCATCTTTACATAACATCTCTATATCAGCACCAACAAAGCCCGATGTAATATTTGCAACTGATTCTAAATCCACATCTTTATCCAAGGGCATACCTCGAGTGTGAATTTCAAGTATCTCTTTTCTTCCAAGGGCGTTTGGTGGGTCTAGTGCGATTTCCTTATCGAACCTACCTGGTCTTCTTAGTGCCGAATCTATCAAATTGGGCATATTTGTAGCTGCAAGAACTACAACTCTACCTCTATCTTGTAATCCATCCATTAAAGCTAAAAGTTGTCCAACTATCCTTTTTTCAACTTCCCCCTGGACTCGATCTCTTTTTGGCGCAAGCGCATCTATTTCATCTATGAAAATAATCGATGGTTGATTATCAGAGGCATTTTGAAATATATCTCTTAATAAGGCCTCACTTTCACCGTAGAATTTTCTAACTATTTCAGGGCCGTTTACTAATTTAAAATTAACACCACACTCTTGAGCCACCGCACGAGCCAAAAGCGTTTTCCCAGTACCAGGAGGACCAACTAACAATATGCCCTTCGGCGGTTCAATCCCTAATCTCGAAAAAATTTCAGGGTGTTTTAATGGTAACCCAATTAAGTCTTTAACGTTTTTTAATTGTTCCTTTAGGCCACCAACATCATCATAAGTCGTAATCTTTTTATGTGATTCAGATTGTTCAAGTCTCTTGATTTCAATGATTGTTTTTGAATTAACAACAGAAGGAGGTGAGGGGCTAGTCGAAAGGACTTTGAATTCCTCGGATTTAGCACCTGGGAGCCTAACAACTAATTTATCTCCAGAAGTCACAACATAACCATCGAGTTTAGGTAATAAAATTTTTGTATCATTTAGAAAAAGTAAAGATTTTGTATTGGTAGGGCTAAGAACAATTTTATTCGTATTTAATGATTTTATCTTTTTCAAGGTTACTTTGTCGTTAATTGTCGATTGGATATTTTGTCTTGTAATCCCGTCAATTTTTATTGAATCAAGATGTTCATTCTTGCCAGAATTAATTGGCATAATCCTAATAGCTGATCTTCTTTGGCCACAAATTTCGACAATATCTAGCGGTGCTACGCCCAATTGCGACATTTTGATACTAGAAATTCTGGCAAAGCCTTTTCCTGCATCTTTGACTCCTAAATCTTCAATCGTCAAATCTATTACCATATTTCATTAGATTACCAATGAGTTATAATAGTTCAAGCCATTAATGCAATTTGTAATAAAAAATGAAATTAAATTTTATTTCTCTTAAAAATTTTAGAAATTATTCGGCAACCAAAATGAACCTAAATCCTAGAATTAATATTTTCTTAGGTAATAATGGTCAAGGCAAAACTAACCTGCTTGAAGCTGTGTGGACCCTGATGAACGGACAGACTTTTAAGAATTCAAAATCAAGAGATTTAATGAAATTCAATGAAAACTCTCTTGAGATAAATGGAGAGATTTCTGACAAATCCCATACAAATCATATCAAATTTTCAATTCTTAATGATAAAAAAAAGTTTGAACTTAATGGTAAGAAAATTAATAGTAAAAGTAGGGTAAAAAAACTAATATCTACAGTTATTTTTGATAAAGATTTAAGTTACAATTTGGCACAATCTTTCAAGCCAAGACGAGATTGTCTGGATTCAATTATTGCTAATCTCAGTAACGAATACAAAGTGTTGATAACAAATTACAATAAAGAGATTAAAAGAAAGAATGAAACTTTAAGGACAACAAAGAGTGATGAGGTTTTAGATTTTATTGATGAGCGATTAATCGAATTGTCAAATAAAGTTTCGCTAAATCGAAGATTATGGATATCAAGAATTATCGATATTACGAATCAGGTTATAAAAAAACTAGATAGTGACTTTATAATAAATCTCGATTTCAATAGTGATTCGATTGAAGTTGGTAAGCTTGAAAAAGCTTTGCGGGATAATCGAATGCGGGACAAGATGTTAGGAAATGCTTCAATTGGGTCTCATAAAGATAAAATTAGTTTCCTGGTAAAGAAAGCTGATATTTTTAATTTCGGATCCGAGGGAGAAAAAAAAACAGTTGCCTTAGCCATAAAGATATCAGAAATACTGATTTTAAAGAAAATTGAAGGTGATTTTCCTTTAATACTTATTGATGAAATTGGAAATGAGTTTGACGAAAAGAGGCTTAGATTTTTTTATAATTTTGTAACGAACATTAATACTCAGTGTTTTATAACGGCAACCAGTAAAAACTTATTAAGCAAACCGAACCAGGATTATACCTTGTTTTCGATTACAAATGGAGATTGTACAAAAATAAGTTAAATTAGTTCTATGCTAGAAAAACTCAAGGAAGATTTAAAAAAATCAATTATCGCAAAAGACAAAATAGCAGCAAATACTATTCGGGGGATACTTGCCGCTATTAGTAATCAGAAAGAAAAAACATCCGGCAACACTAAAGATATAATCAGGATAATTCAGAAAGAGATAAAAAAAAGACGAGAAGCTATAGCCATGTATGGTAAAAACAACAGGAATGATTTGAAACAAATTGAAGAAAGCGAACTTAAAATACTTTTAAGCTATATGCCAAAACAAATGCCTGAGGGAGAAGTGAAAAGAGAAATTATGAAAATTTATACGAACCTAAGTTCAAACAAAGAAACCAGCATTGGGGAGTTAATAAGAGAATCTATTGACGCACTATCTTCTGATTCTGACAATGCAACTATCAGTAGAATCGCAAAGGAAGTTCTTCAAAGCAAATAACGCAAAGGTGTCAACAGGGAGGGTTGTTGTAATATAATGGAATGGAACTTAAACGACTTATATACTGGAATCAATTCGAAGAAGATTAAAACTGATTTTAATAAGCTTGAAAAAGCAGCTATAAGATTTAATAAGACATATAGAAAGAAAATCAATGACAAAACATCTCCTCGGCTCATATTACAATCAATTACAGAGCTAGAGAAAATATATGAAGGCCTTGGCAAACTTTCATCCTACGCTTCATTATTATTTGCTACAGATACAAACAATGAAAAAATATCCAAATTTTATCAAGGGACAAGCGAAAAAGTAGCGTCTATTAGGAAAAATTTACTTTTCTTTTTTCTCGATTGGAATAAAATAAAAGAGAAAAATGCAAAAAGAATATACACCTCCCCTATACTAAAACATTATTCACATTTACTAAAATCTGAGAGAAAATACAAGAATTTCATGCTCAGCGAACCTGAAGAAAGGATTCTTGATCAAAAATCACTTACATCATCAAAAGCATTTAACAGACTTTTTGATCAGACATTAAATAATATTGATTTCCATATAAAAATCAATAAAAGAAATAGGACTCTTACCGAGACTGAAATACTTACATTGCTATATGACCCCAATAGGCCCGTTAGATTTAAAGCCGCAGAATCTCTAACTAAAGGCTTAAAATCTGAAAGAAAGCTTTTGACGTTTATATTGAATCAAATTCTTAGTGACTCAAAAATTACAAATGATTTGAGAGGATACAAAGAACCTATCGAATCAAGAAACTTGTCAAACGAAATATCCGATAAAACCGTACGCGCTTTGATAGAAACATGCAACAAGCATAACTTGATAGCGCAAAGATACTACAAGTTAAAGAGCAAGCTATTAAAAATCAAGAATTTTAAAGATTATGACAGGTATGCTCCTCTGGGCCATTCATCAAAAAAATACTCTTTCAATGATGCAAAAAAAATTATTCTGGAATCTTTTGAGGAATTCTCACCCAGAATGCGTAGAATCGCATCATTCTTCTTTGAAAAAAAATGGATAGATTATTCATTAAGAAGTGGTAAACGAGGCGGAGCATTTAGTCATTCTTGTGTTCCTTCGGTACATCCCTACATTTTGGTTAATTTTACCGGGAAGACAAGGGACGTTATGACTCTTGCTCATGAACTTGGTCACGGTATTCATCAGTATCTTTCAAGAAGAAATGGGTATTTTCAACAAAACACCCCTTTGACAACCGCAGAAACCGCGAGCGTGTTCGCTGAAATGCTTGTTTTTGACAAGCTACTTTCAAAAGAAAAAAGAAATCGGGAGAAATTGTATATAATTTGCTCCAAGCTTGAAGACATTTTTGCTACAGTTTTTAGACAAATTGTAATGACAAACTTTGAATTGGAAATTCATCAAAAAAGAAAAGATTCTGGAGAGCTATCCTCAATTGAGTTTGATTCGGCATGGACTAAAGCGAACAAGAAAATGTTTGGCAATTCAATAGAAATTACAGATTTTTATAAATGCTGGTGGATGTACATACCTCACTTTATTCACTCGCCTTTCTACTGCTATTCGTACGCATTTGGAGAATTGCTAGTACATGGATTATTTGCTAAATACAAGGAAGATGAGGACGGATTTGCAAATAAATACCTAGCCCTTCTTTCCTCAGGTGGTACAGATTCTCCTGAAGTTCTCGTACGAAGAGTAGGAATCAATATAGCCAAAAATGACTTCTGGGAAACCAGTATGTATTTGATGAGAAATCTACTAAAAGAAGCTGAGAATTTATTTTTAAACAAATAATGCGACACCCATGTTAACAGTATCTAATGGTTCAAAAAAAGGTTTCAGATTGAAGGTGCCAAGCGGCAATTTGGTTAGGCCAAAAACAAGCAAAATTAGGAAGATGATTTTCGACATACTTGTCTCGGTTCACAATATGAACGTCTTGGATGTCTTTGCCGGAAGTGGATCCTTAGGTATAGAGGCGCTTAGCATGGGGGCACGACACGCTACATTTATAGATATCAATGCTTCGTCTATTAAGTCCATTAAGGAAAACTTAAAGAAATGTGAATTTGATAATAGTTCGACTGTTATAAAAAGAGATTTCGCTGTTGCCTTAAGGGAGCTCAGAAAACAGAACAAGAAATTTGACCTAATTTTTATCGACCCCCCTTACTCATATTTTGATGAAAAAACAGTTAATGGTATTATTAGAACTGCATTGAAATTATCAGTTAGTGATGGGGTAGTCGTTTGCGAACATCCAAAAGAAGAAGAAATTGAAATCGATGTGAGTTTTTATAGAGTAAAGAAATATAAGGACAAATATATAACGTTTTGTTGGTCTAATTAATATGAAAAGGTCCGTAGTCTATCCAGGAAGTTTTGATCCATTGACAAATGGTCATGTCAACATTGTTAATCGAGCACTTAAATGTTTCGACAAAATTATAGTTGCTGTTGCTGCAAATTCGAATAAAGACTCGATTTTAGATATCGATGAACGTGTTAAAACAATAAAGAAAGTATTTCAAAAGAGTAAAAAAGTTCAAGTTGATAGCTTCGAAGGTCTTCTCGTTCATTATGCAAGAAAGAAAAAAATTACGACTATACTAAGGGGGATGAGAACTGTGCAAGATTTTGAATATGAAATGCAGATGGCAACATCCAACAATAAGCTTGACTCAAGAATCGAAACAATTTTTATGGTTGCCGATGCACATTATTCTCACATTAGCTCTTCGCTTATTAAAGACATAATAAAGCTAGGTGGAAGCGCAGAAGCTTTTGTTCCCAAGGTCGTAGAAAACGCACTACAAAAGAAACTAAAGAGAAAAGTGTAAAGAATGAAACTTTCAAAATTAGCCAATACTTTAAAACCATCTGCAACTCTAGCAATAACCGCTAAAGCAAAAGAGTTAAGATCACAAGGAGTAGACGTCATTGGTTTTGGTGCGGGCGAACCCGATTTTGACACACCTGATAACATTAAAGAGGCTGCGAAAGAATCAATTGATTCGGGTTTTACAAAATATACAGCCGCAAGTGGAACTAACGAGCTTAAAGAATCCATAATTAAAAAAATAGAGGCCGATTATAATTTAAAATATAAAACAAACGAAGTATTGGTTGGGTCAGGAGCAAAGCACGTATTGTACAACCTTTTTCAAGTCTTGGTCGACAAAGGAGACGAAGTCCTAATCCCCTCTCCTTACTGGGTCTCATATCCTGAGCAAGTTAAAATCGCTGGAGGTAAACCCATAATTTTACAGGGTTCACAAGAATCAAATTTTAAAATTTCAAAGAAACAAATGAAAGATGCAATAACTAATAAGACAAAAATTTTGGTTTTAAATTATCCCGCGAATCCAACAGGGACAACGTACAATAGACAGGAGCTCGAAGAATTCGCCGAGGTCGCTCTAGAGAATAATCTGATAATAATATCAGACGAAATTTACGATAAGATTATATATAAAGACGAGAAGCATATTTCGTTTCCTCAATTAGGAAATGGGGTTAAAGATAGCACCATACTTGTAAACGGTGTATCAAAGACTTATTCAATGACTGGTTGGAGAATAGGATATGCAGCAGGCAACTCTAAAGTAATTTCCGCAATGAATAATTTATCCGGACAATCAACATCAAATCCAACTTCCATATCACAAAAAGCTGCGGAAGAGGCTTTCAGTGGTTCGCAAGATGCAATCAAACCCATGCTTGAAGAATTTAGAGAAAGAAGGGACTATATCACTTCGTCTCTCAATGAAATTGATGGAATCGAATGCGTATTACCAGAAGGTGCTTTTTATGTATTTCCAGATATCTCAAGTTTTTTTGGAAAAAGATATAATGGTAAAACAATTTCAAATTCAATCGAAATATCAGATTTTTTGCTGGATGTTGCAAAAGTTGCTGTGGTACCTGGAATCGAATTCGGTTCGGATAATCATATAAGAATTTCTTATGCTACTTCAATGTCAGACATCAAAGAAGGCATGAAAAGAATAAAAGAAAGCTTGGAAACTTTATAATCTCTACATAATATCTTGGAGCCGAAGGGGATCGAACCCTCGACCTCTTGAATGCCATCCAAGCGCTCTCCCAGCTGAGCTACGGCCCCTTTTCTTTTATAAAGAAATATAATTTGTTAGAATATATCCAACTCAGTTTTTTTCAATTGTATGGTTATGAAAAAAGTTAATATAGGAATTATTGGTCTAGGGACAATCGGATCTGGCGTCTATAAGATTCTTAACGAAAGAAGGGCCCGAATAAAGAAATTATACGGTATTGATATCAAGATAGTTCGATGTTGTGATATATCAGAATCTTCAAAAAGGAAATTAAAAATTTCCAATTCGCAATTCACTAAAGACTTTAGAGTAATTACAAGAGACAAGAATGTTGATGTAGTTATAGAGCTCATTGGCGGAACTAAGGTTGCATACAAGATTTCAGAAGACGCAATTAAAAACGGGAAAAATTTAATAACAGCAAACAAGGCATTGCTGGCCGAACGTGGCAAGGACATAGATAAACTTCTAAGTAAGACCGGAAAAAATATTAACTATGAAGCAAGTGTTGGTGGAGGAATACCTATTATAGGAACTATTCGGGATTCAATTTTAATTAATAATATTCTTTCTTTTCAAGGGATTATGAATGGTACATGCAATTATGTTCTTTCGTTAATGTCGAGAAAAATAGAATTTCAAGATGCTATAAAGGCAGCTCAAAAGGCGGGTTTCGCCGAGACTGATTCAACACTAGACATCAATGGAAAAGATACAGCTCATAAGGTTGTCGTGCTATGTAAAACATGTTTTGGGCTAGATGTAAAATTGAAAGATATGTTCATTGAGGGAATTGAGAATATTACATCCTATGACTTGGATTGTTCAGAGAAATTAGGCTACAAAATAAAACTTCTAGGCATTGGCAGGATAATCAATAACCACTTAGATGCAAGAGTTCATCCGGCTTTGGTTAGACAAGACAACCCATTAGCAAATGTTGATAACGAATTTAATGCAATCCTCGTAAATTCGAAAAATCTTGGACCATTTATGAGTTACGGATATGGTGCCGGAATGCTTCCTACCGCCTCTGCTGTCGTGTCCGACATCATCAGAATATCAAGAGAAGATTCCAATATAAAGATTAATCAAGCTAAAAGACTAAGTATGTACAAGATAGATAATTTGGAGAGCAAATTCTACTTAAGAATAGAACTACAAGATGAAAGTGGTAATTTGGGAACGATAACAAGTATCCTTGGTCAATATAAAATAAGTATAGATAAAATAATTCAGAATAGTGGGGATTCGAAAGTCAAAGGTGTTCCTGTTATTATCCTAACTAAGAAAAACAAATTCCATACTGTAAATAAAGCTATTAATAAAATGAAGAAGTTGAAATTTGTTGGCAACAATCCGTTATTACTTCCTATAGAGGATTCCATTTGAAGGAATCGGACATCGATTTTAAAAATCTCATCTTAGATAATATCAGGGAAGGAATAGTATTGCTAGATTCGGAATCAAATTTTGTATTCATGAATCAGGAGGCCGAAAACATAATTGGAGTTTCGAGTCAACGATTTAAAAAAGATAACGATATTAGTTTATTTGATAAGCAAATTGGAGATCTGATAAGCTCTATAAAAATTGATCAAAAAACAAAATATATTAACGAAATTAAAATTAGAGACATGTTTAACAAAGAAAATATTATTTCGGTTTACGTAAGACCTATTCTTAATTATGAGAATACATCTCCTGAGCTTCGGCACATATTAATACAATTTACAAATCTTGAGGGAATGCACTTGCTAAATAAAAAAACAAAGCTTGATGAAGAAGAAGAATTAATGAGTCAACTTTTTTATGGACTTGCTCATGAAATCAAAAATCCTTTAGCTGGAATAAAAGGAGCTGCGCAGTTGATTAATTCGCAAGACAAATCCTCAGACACTATCAAAGAATGTTCTGATATAATAGAAAAAGAAGCGGTCCGATTATCAGAATTGGTTAATACCTTTAAACATCTCCAGCCTCATTCCTCCGCCACTTTCAGCGAAACAAATATAAACGAGCTACTAGATGAGGTAATAAATATTTGTTCAAAAGAATACAAAAAAAAAGATGTCGCTATCTTCGTATCTTTTGAATCTGAAGCAGTCAATATATTATGCGACAAAGAATTACTTCGTATAGTATTATTGAATATCGTAAAAAATGCTTACGATTCCATCGATACAAAGGGAGAGATTCGTATCTCAGCTAAGAGAATCAAAGACTTTAAATTAAATAACAAGAATCTTTTACAAATTAACATTGAAGATTCAGGACAGGGTATCAAGGAAACTGAGATTAATAAGGTTTTTCAACCTTTCTATTCAACTAAAAAGAATGGTCAAGGCATAGGATTATTTCTAAGCCAAAAAATCATAAATAAGTTTGGAGGATTTATTGAGGTCCATTCTAAAACCAATGGGGTCGTATTTAGAATCTACATACCTGCAAACTAATTTTAAGGACTTAGGTATAATTGCTTTATGGATAAATCAATTCTTATTGTCGATGACGAAGAAAGCATACAGAAAGTATTGACTATGTATTTAGACAATTTGGGATATAAAACGCATAGCATAGGGAAGCTATCTGAAACCTATTCCGTTTTAAAAAAATCTAGATTTGAACTAATACTTCTAGATATAAATTTGCCAGATGGAAATTCATTAGATTATTTAAACAAAATAAGAGAGATAAGTAATAACTCTTCTATCATTATAATTACGGCTCAAGATACGATGGCTAACGCTATCGATGCTATCAAAAATGGCGCCTATGATTATATAACTAAGCCTTTTGATTTTAATTCAGATTTAGCATTAACTATTGACCGCGCTATAAAGAATTCGATAAATACAAATAAAATTATCGAACTAGAAGATAATTTAAAAGACAAGGAAGATAGTGCCTTCGATATAATTGGCAAATCTCCACAGATGACAAAGATTTTCAAAGATATTGGCCGAATTTCTCAATCCGACCATACAGTGTTAATAACTGGGGAGTCTGGAACTGGAAAAGAATTGGTGGCTAAAGCAATACATATAAGTGGTCCAAACTCCACAAAAAATTATGTCCAAATTAACATAACTGCCATACCTAGTGATTTACTTGAGAGCGAGTTATTTGGTTACGAGAAAGGAGCCTTTACGGGAGCTCAGAGTAAGAAGATTGGTAGGTTCGAAGAAGCCAATGGTGGAACAATACTGCTTGATGAGATTGGAGATATGTCTTATGATCTGCAAAGCAAAATTCTAAGAGTTTTAGAAGAAAGGAAATTCTATAGATTAGGGGCACAAAAACCAGTCGAGTTTAATTGCAGAATTATCACTTCTACTAATAAGAATTTAGAGAGAGAAGTAGAAAATAAAAATTTTCGTGAAGACCTATTTTTTAGATTGAATTCTATTAATATCGAACTTCCTCCATTAAGAGAACGAAAGTCCGATATTCCTCTCTTGATAGATTTTTTTCTTATTAAATACGCAAATAAAAATGAATCGCCCAAATCGATTGATGATGACTTCTTAAATGTGTTCTTGAAATATGATTGGCCAGGAAACATTAGAGAATTGGAAAATTCAATTAAGAAACTTGTTCTTATGATGCCAGACTCTGAATTAACACTAGATTCAATAAAAGAACATCTACCAAGGGTATTTAATAAATCTGAGAACGATAACAATAAAATTAATTATCTAAAATTAATTGAGAACATATTTAGTGATACAAACCTACCTGAAACTAATCTATATAAATTTATTACAGATAAAATTGACAAGCCTCTAATAGAATCAGTGCTAATCAAAAACAAAGGAGATTTAAGACTTTCATCCAAGAAACTTGGACTCGACGAAGATTCTTTGAGAAAAAAAATTATCGATTTGAATATCGATTCCAGTATAATCAAAGACTTTTGAGTTTTCTCAGAGTCTTCTTCGCGCAATTATTTTGCGCAATCTTCTTGCTTTTGCCTATTGCACTGAATTGTTTTACACCACCGATATAGACGGAAACATGGAACGTTCTACTGTGAGGTGGTCCAACTTCCTTATCAACCTCATATTTTGGAACAGAACCAAATTGTTTCTGACTTATAATCTGCAAAATAGATTTATAATCTTCATCAATAATTTTCAAAAAATCTTGATTTAAAAGAAATTTATTCAGGAATTTTTCTGACTCCCGTATGCCAGAATCAAGATATATCGCACCTACAATTGCTTCGAAGAGTCCCGAGAGATTGGATTCCTTCGTTCTTCCATTGGATCTTAATTCTCCTCTTCCTAATAAAAGGAAGTCGCCGAGACCAAGACGTTTTGCAATTCTATACAATGATTTTGAGCTAACAATTTGATTCTTCAGCTTTGACAAATCACCTTCATCGTAGCCTGGAAAAATTTTAAATAAGCATTTCACAGTTACAAAGCCAATTACTGAATCTCCAAGAAATTCGAGTCTTTCATTGTCATTGCTATTATTTTCATGGCCATACGATTTGTGCGTTATAGACTCCAAAAGAAGATTTTTGTTCCTAAACTTATACCCAATTTTAGTCTCTAAACTCATGAGGCTAATCTAGCATAAAATATGACAATATTGAAAACGAAATCTTATTGATGTAAATTTAGTGTAACGGTATTCATACCATGGATTAATTATATGCCTAATTCTTTTGAAATATTACGAGCCGAAATGGATGAACTAGTCGTTGGGCACACCGATGTCAAAACCGCCCTCTTGTTAGGGATCATCGCAAGGGAACATATTTACATTCAAGGGCCCCCAGGTACTGCAAAAACGATGTTATCAGAAATAATTTCTAAATCTGCCGAGTTGAATTTCTTTTTTTACCAAATGCATAGAGATACAAGACTATCAGAATTAGTTGGGGATCTTGTAATTTCTAGAGAAGATACAAAAAATGGTGAACTGATTAGACAAGATATCATCAAAGGAGGGATATTAACTTCGGAAATATGTCTACTTGACGATATTTCCAGAGCGCCAGGAGAATCCCTAAATGTACTCCTAAGGATACTAAATGAAAGGAAGTACGGAGAAGATTCCATCCCCCTTCTAACTGCAATTGCAACAAGCAATCCGACTGCCGATGAATACTACAATGAGCCACTGGATCCTGCGAATCTTGATAGGTTTGTTATTCAAATTAATGCAGATGGTTTATCGTATGGAAAGCAATGGGATGATGTGAAGAAAATTGTGAGTTTATACTCTACAAGAAACGGTTCCTATGATCTCATTACAAAAGTTGGAAAGAGTGCGCTAGACGAAAGCTACTCTCAATTTGAAAAAGTTGTCGTTCCAGTAGAAGTTCAAGAAGTATCTAACCTTATTCAAGATAGTGCGTCTGCTCTTTCACAACTTGACCGAGCGGCGTTATCTGTATTGGGAACTCAAGCTAAGAAAGATGAACAAAGAACAGAGATATCGGGTCTAATCCAAGATAGTGTTAATACTCTCGCAGAGATAGCAGACGGATCGCCTAATGTTCCTGTAACAGAAA
>PCAG01000009.1 GCA_002730475.1 Spirochaetales bacterium
AAAAACCTTGTCAACAGCCGTAGCTACCTGAGGAGAGTTCCTAATCGTCTTCTCTAGGAAGCCTTTTCTAAAAAGAGTCTTTATGGGGACTACTGTCATTATTTAGTAGCCTCCAATTTATATACAAAAAACTTACTATTTAAAAAGCTTTTGTTTGCGTCTTCAGAAACTACTTTAAAAGACTTATTATCAAATGTAACCTTTTCTGTCTTTCCTTTGTTTATATAATTTCTTGCAGGTTCTTGAACTTTTATAAAAACTCCTCCTTCTGAAATATATTGAGGTATTTCGCCAAGCCTATCAACAGTTTGATCTAAGTTATATCTGATTGTAGCCTCGTAAACCCCAGACTGTGGAACATATGTATAATTGACAGAACTAGATGGGTCGCCATATCCAAATATAGCAGCTGTATTTATTGAACTAACAACACGCTTGGGCTCTTTATGTATGACGATTTCTCTTTTAAAGGTATCAAAAATGTCATTAAAAATACCTGTTAAATTATTTTTTTCAGTAGTTGATATTAAGCTCGGCATTAGCTAAGTGTATTTACTTCTGTTCTAATAAATTGCTGATCTCCCCCATGCGTACCCTTAATGGTATCGTCACCGACGACCTGCCTAGGTTTAACTTGGTGAGCTCTATAGTCTCTAATTAAATCCTTCATTTCTTGATACTCTTGTCGCTTTAGAGATGTCAAAGATTTTATAACTTCATTTTTATTAATCTTTCTAACTGTAGATCCTTGATCTGTTACCTGTACAATCGTATCTGTTCCAGCGTTAGTTATGTTAGTTCTAATTGTCCTATCGTAATAGTAAATCAAGAACATTTTCTTTAAAATAGCTGCTTCGTCTACAGTGATTTCTGCCTCAACTAATGAATTATCATTTTTTGTATCAGTCTTTTGGCTTATCTCGTAAGAAGAATTTATTTCAAAAAAAGTATATAAATGGCTATTCAATCTACCTATATTAGCACGAACCCAATAAGATACTGAAGCTATTGAATAATTTGAATCTTCGCCTACCTCTCTGAAGAGCTCATCTGCTATATCTACAACCTTCATTCTAAAAAAAGATTACACTAAAACCAACTAAAGATTCCAGATAAGATTAGGTTATTCTAGCATTTAGGGCAAGATTCAGGCTGGTCCTTGGGGTTTTTCCCTTCTTCTTGTTTTGGGGGCGGAATGTATTCTGAAGCTGTGTTGTGTTTTTTTACTGACTCAAGTATTTCATCAAGATCAAAGATATTCTTTCCCTCAGGAAATGGGCACATATGAGACTGACCGACAATGTCATCCTCAGTTAAATAATAGTCAGCCATATGAGTTTTTTGTGGTTCGTAAGAAGAAACTATGTTATCGTGTAGGTCGTACCCCAACTGCTTTGATTTATCGACCGGCCAAATAACTGTAGATTTTTTCCCAAAAGCCTTAGCTGTATGTTGTACGAAACTATCGATAAGGACTCTAGCATGGGAATATTTAACTAAAGCTGCAACCTGTCTTATATTTGGACTATACACCCAGTCAACTCCGTCTATTGAAGGTTGATTTTCTAATCTGACATGAAGAATTTTGTACTGTTCTTTTAACTTCTCACATAGCTCATGAGCCAGACCAAAGGGCATGTCCCTAACCCACGAATAACCTTGGTCATTACCACCACTGGTTTGCAATAGCAATATGGGCTTACCGTGAGTTGAGTTGCTCCCCGAGGCCTCAGATAGCTCTTGTTGGGTCAAGATAATCTCTGGCTCTTCTCCATTATACTTTACGTTGCTTTGTTCACACCAAGCCTCTATGCAGTGGATTTTTTTATTGATGTAGCCTTGGTGTAAATAAGGATCTGATTTTAAGACTAGAGTATCTTTATTTTTTATAAAGTCTTCGTAAAAATAAGGGGTCTGCCCCATCATATAGATTCTGTACACGTTTGGATTATTCATCCAAAGTCCAGAATGGGGGCTTACTACAATAATTTCTCTATCCGGGTGCTGCTTCTTGACAGCCTTCACCACGGCGGTAGCCATGATATTCTTGCCTATGCCGCCCTCAATATGAAAAACTAAATATTTTTTAGCATTTAGGACGCTCATCAAACATCAACTGCCCCACTATAGAAGAATGTGTTTTCATGATTTACGTGGCCAGTCTTCAAGTAATTATAAGCGGAGGTGAAAATTTCATCTGTGTTTGAAAATTCACCCACGCTAGGTAATGGAAATTCAAATTGATATCCCGCAATTGGGGTAGCCATGTCATGTCTGACACCGGATGTAGCGAAAACCTCTACGTCGATCCAGCATTTTTCTTCAGCCATCTCTGCCACATCTCCAGTTGTAAGAGCTGGTGACTTAAACTCTATATTGACCTCTCTGACTCTGTGGTAAGCGCCAGTAAGCTCGATATTTCCCGCCTCTTCATAAACGAATGTTTTCTGTAAAGCCATTTTTTTCTTCCTTTATCCTTAAGTTTATACAATAATTACATCTAAAAAGCAAAATTTTTTTCTTTATTTTTCCCTTTCTATACCAAGCCAACCTTCCTTGGCTCTCATATCACATCTAGTCCCAATTAATAATATATTATAGCATCCATCTTTGTCAGAACAAATAAGCAAATTCTTTTGTCCTTCGTCCACCTCGGCATATGCTGACCCAAAGTGGTCTACCGGTTTAACCCAAGCCATGCTGTTCTCATTAAGGTCATTGTAGTAGTCTGGTAGCTCCATAACACAGGATCCTCCAGAAACATTAACTGACCATCTGTAAATATTATCTCCTGCAGTGGGTGACTCGACAAAAGAATGAAATAGCCATTTATTTTTCTTTTCGGGGTTAGGGTGGACTATCCTAAAAGATCCACTGCCCTTATTAATGGTTCCTCCACAGAAACATGTTTGCGTAGTATAACTGCCACCAACTGTTACTGAATAATTACCGTTGCCTACTGTGTTATGCCCTATAACCGTCTCGTAATATGGAGCACAAGAATTACTTTGTCCACTTCTGGTACAATTACCTATATAGGTACCATTATAACCAGACCTAATGGGGTAACTGCTACTGTTAGCACAGACCCCGGCACAGAAGCCAACAAAAGTCATACCACATCCTTGACTCCACCCATAGCTACCAACACATTTCCCCGCCTGCCTGCCTATAGCTGTATTGTAATAGCCGTAATAATTGCACCACAAAGCACAATCTCCTATAGCTGTTGAATATCTAGCCACATAAGAACTACACTGGGCTCCGCCACCTACACTTACTGAATAACAAGCGTAACCGCCTCGTGCTTGAGCTTGGTAGCCTACATTTGTTGCGGAGTAGGTCCACCAACCGCAACATCCAGCCGACTTGCCAATACTAACATTACCCGTGTTGGCTCTTCCGCAAGCATTAGCCTCATGGCCAACAGCTACTCTACCCCAGTTTGAGCAAAAGCAACATCCAGCCTTGTAACCTATTGCTGTCTCAAAGTTGTATGATTTCTGAGTTCGGCCGACATAATTGCCTATTAGCACATTCAGGTTTCCGTAAGAAATACATGCAGTTGCGTTATTTCCTATCGCATAGCCAATTGACACATTGTTATTGAAGCAGCATTGCCTACCCGACCCACTACTCCAAGAACCAGCCCCTAAAATAACTGAATAACAGACATTGTGAAGAAATCTGCATCCCGCTTGATAGCCCATAACTGTAGTAGCAAAGGAACTCGATGCCGTGCAGCCCATACAGGCAAGTGCGGCATAACCAAACGCATAAGTACCATTTCCTCTGCAACACATTGTGACGCCCCCAGCTTGACCAAGACCTACTGACATATTATGATGAGGATTTGCATTGCTATAGCAACCACACACGTGGTACTGGTAATAACTCGCACCATCGGTACCATTAGCACCAGAGTTACCTGAGGTACCATTATTGCCATTAGCGCCAGATGAGCCCGAAGTACCTGAAGTACCGGAGTTACCTGAACCACCAGAATTACCATTGTTACCAGAGTTACCAGAGCTACCAGATGAGCCCGAAGTACCTGAAGTACCTGAACCACCAGAGTTGCCAGAGCTACCTGAAGAACCATTATTGCCATTAGCGCCAGATGAGCCTGAAGTACCTGAAGTTCCTGAGCCACCAGAGTTACCAGAACTACCTGAAGAGCCAGTGTTGCCACTCCCGCCAGATGAGCCAGAAGTACCTGAAGTACCTGAACCACCAGAGTTACCAGAACTACCTGAAGAACCAGTGCTACCACTTGCACCTGAAGAACCTGAACTACCTGTGCTGCCAGAACTACCAGAACTACCAGAGCCTCCTGAGTTTCCTGAAGTACCAGAGTTCCTTGCGGCCCCTGAAGAACCTGAACTACCTGTGCTACCAGAACTACCAGAACCTCCCGAGTTACCTGAAGTACCGGAATTCCTTGCGGTCCCTGAAGAACCAGAGCTACCAGAACTACCAGAACTTCCTGTATTACCAGATCCACCTGAGTTACCTGAATTACCTGAACCACCAGAATTACCAGAACTACCAGAACTACCAGAGCTACCTGACGAACCCGTAGTACCTGAAGTGGAAGAGTTGCCAGAACTACCAGAACTACCTGAGCCACCAGAGTTACCAGAACTACCCGAAGAACCCGTATTACCTGAATTACCAGAGCTACCAGAGCTGCCGCTAGAACCAGAACTGCCTGAGCTACCTGAAGAACCTGTAGTTCCGTTGGCGCTAACAGTAGTTAAATATATCCCTCCGCGCTCTTTTCTATTACCGCAACCTGAAAGATCATACCTAACAAGAAAATCAGTCAGAGACGCATCAGTATCAATCACTTTTACTGTGGCTTTACCGTGAATCTGCGTTGTTTTTAGTTCAGCCATATCTTAAGGAGTATGAGAATCATTATATTCCGTAGGGGCTAAGAGGGAACAGATTCTTCTATTCTTATCGTAGTTACTTTCAATCTCCTGTTCTGTCATGTCTACTTCTGTGCCTCTCCATCCACCAACTTTTCTCTTGACAAGTTCGTCACATCTTGTACCTATTAGTAAAACGTTATAGCAACCATCTTTATTTGTTTTTATAATTAAATTTTCTTTTGTGTCGTCTAATTTTGCGTGTCCTTCTCCAAAATGGTCAGCAGGATAAACCCAAGCCATATTACATTCATTTAAATATTTATAATAGTTTGGTAACTTAAAGCAATGCTCGCAATTAGAAACATTGAATGACCACCTATATAAATTATCTCCTGCTGTAGGCGACTCAACAAAAGAGTGATAAAGAAATTTATCCTTCTTCTCCGGGTTAGGATGCACTATCCTAAAAGATCCACCGCTTTTTACCATGCACCCACAGTAATATTGCATAGTTACGCTAGAGTTGCCTATTGTCATGGTATTAGCGCCATTAGCACAAGCCCAAGATCCTATTGCGTATTGCCAATTGCCTGTTGCAGAGTTGGATCTAGCATCTCTACCTAAGTATAAGCCAAAGTGACCTGCCGAATTGGTGCCTCCAGCTTGGGTGTACCTTCCAGCATTAAAACCAATACCAATAGTTAAACATGTGACGGACAAGCAGCCTACACACCTCAAGGCACCAGCGCCAACTGCCACAATTCCCGTGGCACCTTTAGAATGGTATAGTGCCTGATAGTCAATGGCTACATTAGTACACCCAATATAATAACCAGCGCACGCGCCTATTAAAACATTATAGCCTTTACCGCCTGCAGTAGTACAATTGTATCTGCCTGCACACATTCCAATACCTATGTTATGTTCCCCGCCCCAAGTCACGGTTCGGACGCCAACACCTATACTACACCCTCCACAGTAACCATAAGCGTATTCTCCGGCAGCGCCACCCATATATATATTCCAGCCCGATGGAGAGTTATTGTAGGTATATCTATATCGCCCTGCACAAGCTCCAATAGTTATGTCGTTGTTGGGGCAACAATTTCTCTCTCCTGCAACATCTCCGATAGCTATATTACCCTTATAGTTGGTGCCCCCGTGACAAGCAATACAGCACATTACATTGTAGCCGATCCCAACATTATTACTGAAACATGTGCAGACTCCGGTCCCAGCGTTCGAGGCAACGTTAGCGCCGACAAGGACAGATCCGTTATGTTGGTTGCATTTTATCGCTTGGCCTATGTTGTAACCTACATAAACATTATCTCCACTAAGACACCCTACACAACACCCAGAATAAGCCCCTACGTATACACTACCGCAATTTTGTCTATGGTTCCAATTACATCTCTGGGCAGTAGAGATCCCAGCATGCATAACTCCTACCCATAACGAACTTCCTGCACAACAATTAGCCTTATTTGTAAACCCAATACAAGCAGCACAGCAGGTGCCCGAGGGCACAAGGCATAAACACATGTATCTATCGTTTCCGGTATTCCCGGCAACCCCACTATTACCTGAATTACCTGAGTTACCAGAATTGCCACTACCACCAGATGAGCCCGAAGTACCCGAAGTGCCTGAACCACCAGAGTTACCAGAACTACCTGAAGAACCAGTGTTACCGCTTGCACCTGAAGAACCTGAACTACCTGTGCTACCAGAATTACCAGAACCTCCTGAGTTACCTGAAGTACCAGAGTTCCTTGCGGTCCCTGAAGAACCAGAGCTACCAGAACTACCAGAACTTCCCGTATTACCAGAATTCCCAGAAGAACCCGAAGAGCCAGTGTTACCCGAGCTACCAGAAGAACCTGAGCTACCAGAAGAACCTGAGCTACCAGAGGAACCACTTGTCCCGCGAGACCTTATATGAATCTCTCCATCAGAATCAACAACTAAATAATCGGTTAAGGCTGTATCGGTAGCAATTTCCGTTACCTTAGCCTTGCCATAAATCGTTGTTGATTTGAGTTGCGCCATTTTCCCATATATATTACACTAAACGCCGAACCTATTTCTTTCTGCGTTAAAATTTTGCTTAATTTGAGCTGCTGATAAAGCTTTTCTATAAATTCTTATAATAGCCATTTTTCCCTCAAAACCATGCGTTGTGTTTCCTACACTGTGAGCGGAAGAACCTATCGTCGGACCTCCATTATAAGGACTTGTTGGCTTTTTCCAGACTTGACTAGCGCT
>PCAG01000010.1 GCA_002730475.1 Spirochaetales bacterium
ATATTTCCATTGATGGATTTGATGGAAGAGTATATTCTGGTGATATTCCAGTAGTAGCATCTGAAGTAATTCAAGTTATGCAAGGAAACATGAAAGAAAGGGCATCTGAAAGATATTCGATTTTTTCCACCGTACTAAAATGGGCGGATAAGTTTAGAAAACTGAGAATTAGAACCAATGCAGATGTTCCAGTTGACGCAGAGGTGGCTATCAAGTTTGGAGCAGAAGGTATCGGTTTGTGTAGAACGGAGCATATGTTCTTTGCCGAGAATAGAATAAAAATCATGCAAGATATGATTCTTGCAACATCATTAAATGATAGAATCTCTCATCTTGATAAACTTCAAGAGATGCAAAGAGAAGATTTTATCGGACTTTTTACAGCAATGGATGGGTTGCCTTGTACAATTAGATTGCTAGATCCACCCTTACATGAATTTTTACCCAAAAGGGACGACTTAATGTTAGAAATTAAGGAATTAGAGATTAGTGGTGATCTAAGACTTGCTAAGAAAAAGAAAAAACTCCTAGACAGAGTTGAAGAGCTTCACGAATTTAATCCTATGTTGGGCCTTAGAGGTTGTCGATTAGGAATTACGATGCCAGAAATTACAAGAATGCAGGTACGGGCAATTTTCGAGGCAGCCATTATAGTATCTAAAAGAAAAATCAAAGTATATCCTGAAATAATGGTCCCATTGGTTGGAATGGTATCCGAAATTAAATTTCAAAAAGATATCATCAATAAAATTGCTAAAGAAGTTTTAGGAAAAAAGAGGATTAATTATCTCGTGGGTACTATGATTGAAGTTCCACGGGCTGCTGCTGTTGCAGATCAAATTGCAAAAGAAGCAGAATTTTTCTCATTTGGTACAAACGACTTGACTCAAACAGTTTTTGCTTATTCAAGAGATGATTCCGTAAAATTTATTAATACATATATGGAAACCAAAGTTGATATTGACGGAAAAACGACGGAAATACTTGAAAGAGACCCCTTTACAAGTATCGATGTTCATGGAGTTGGTGAATTCATGAAAATTGGACTTAAAAAAGGAAGATCAACCAGGAAAAATCTAAAAATCGGCATTTGTGGTGAACATGGTGGTGATCCTGCATCGATTGAATTTTGTCATCAGATTGGTCTTGATTACGTTAGCTGTTCTCCATTCAGAGTACCAATTGCAAGACTTGCAGCTGCTAGAATAGCACTTAAGAGCTCTAGTTAGCCATTGATGTCGCCCTAACTTCCCTAACAACAGTGATTTTTACATTACCTGGGTAGGCTACTTCCTCTTCTATTTTTTTGGCAATATTATGAGATAGAATCGTCGCTTCATCGTCATTGATTTTGTCACTTTCCACCATGACTCGTACTTCCCTACCGGCTTGGATGGCAAAGCATTTATCAACTCCATTAAAAGATAATCCTATATCCTCAAGCTCTTTGACTCTTTTAAGATAAGCTTCATAAGATTCTTTTCTTGCACCTGGTCTTGCAGCTGAAATTGCATCAGAAGCTTGCACCAAAACAGTATATAGACTAGAAGGGTTATCCGAGTGTGACGATTCAACGGCTTCTATAACCTCAGGTGGTTCATGGTATTTTTTAACCAAATCCGCTCCAATATCTACGTGATTGCCTTCCATCTCATGGTCAACAGATTTACCTATGTCATGTAATAATCCCGCTCTCTTGGCCAGTTTAGGATCTAATCCCACTTCCGATGCCAGAACTCCACAAATCTGAGCCACTTCCAAAGAGTGGTCTAGAATATTTTGAGAATACGAACTTCTGTATCTCATTTTACCTACAAGTTTAACCAGCTCGGGGTTCATATTGCTAACACCAATCTCTAGTATTGCATTTTCTCCTAATTGTTGAATTTCTTTACCTAATTGTTCTTCAACTTCTTCAACAATTTCTTCAATTCTTCCTGGATGAATCCTTCCATCATCAAGCAATTTTGTTATTGATCTCGATGCAATCTCTCTCCTGATAGGATTATGCGAAGAAACTGTAACTATACCAGGGGTATCATCAATAATAATGTCAACTCCAGTTTTAAGCTCGATTGTCCTAATATTTCTTCCTTCTCTGCCGATAATTCTCCCTTTCATATCATCACTAGGAAGCGTTACAACGGATGATGTTTTTTCCGAAGTATAAGATGCGGCATATTTTTGTATCGCTAATGCGATAATACTTTTAGCTTTACCTTCCGCATCTTCTTTGAGGTTATTTTCTATTTCTTTAATTTTTCTAGCCGCCAGTATATTCGCTTCATCCTCTATGGTATTGAGAAGTTCCTGTTTAGCCTCTTCCCTGGTTAAACCCGAAATATTTTCTATCTTTAATTTTGCATCCTCCAATATCGCATCTAATTCATCTTCTTTGGCTCTGTATTTTAATTCGGTTTCATTACATGCTTGTTCTTTTAACTCTAACTGAGCCTCCTTCCTGGTTAGTTCAGTCTGATTTGCGTTAAAACCTTTTTCTTTTTCTGATAAATGCTTCTCCTGATCTGCTAAAGATTTTTTTATTATCTCAACCTCTTCTTTCGCTTGGTTAATCTGAGAGGATTTGAATTGTTTAACTTTCTTTTCCGCTTCTTTAATAATTTTTAGAGATTTATTTTTTGCGGTGGCAATTATTTGCTCAGATTCATCCTCTTTAGCTTTAATATCTTTCATAAGACGATTCCTACTTATCAGCCAAAATACGCCAAATCCTATGACAAAACATGCTATGTAAATCGCAATTGTAATAATGTTCATATTTTCCTCCTAGTTTATTGTTACTATTTGCTTTTCCGTGAAAACCTTCCTAACTTTTATATCGTGTTTCTCCCCGAATTCTTTCTTGATTAGTTGGAAATCAAATACAAGAGAATATATTTTGTTTCTGGAGATATTCTGAAGTTCCTTGTCGTAGAAACCTTTACCGAATCCCAATCTGGAGCCAGAAACATCTATGGCCACCGCAGGGATAATAAATAAGTCAACATCGGCAATATTGACATACTCATTACTGATTGGTTCTTTTGTTCCAAAACGTCCCGGCAGAAAATCATCAATAGAATTTGCTTTAGCAAAAACCATTTTTCCATCAATAATTTTTGGGTAAAAGATATTCTTGTTTAATTTACGTGCTTCAGCATCTACAAGTCCGGTATCGACTTCGCCTTTGATGGAATTATACAGGACGATATTTCTAGATTTTGATGATTTAAACAATAAATCATCAAAAAGAAAGGTGGAGATTCGTTCTGATTGTAATCCAATAGTTGAACTTTGTAATTTACTTCTTTCAGCTCGAATATACTCTCTTAACGCAAACTTATCAAGAGAACTTTGATATAATAGAAGAGATTCTTTCACTATCCTTTTCCTTATCTTTTTTTAAGGAAAGGATTTCGTAGACCGCATTAACCAAAAGGAGATTGGATACCTCCAACGAAGAGACCGAGAGTCGCTCGAGCTTGTGCTCTGAGTACTTTGTATTTATATATTCTTCAATTTCGTTTAAAATTTTGTCGCTACATTCTGTTTTAAACTTTAAACTTCTTCCCAAACAATTTAAATGTAGCTCCTTCACTAAATATCTAAATCTCTTACCACTCTGTCTAATTCACCAAGAATAGAACCAATTTCATTCTTATAATTACTACTCTCTTTCTGTAAGTCCAGATAGTCTTTATTCAGTTTCTCAATTTCGTTTTCCAGACTTGATATCTTACTCCGCAGCTCTGATTCTTGCTCTACTGCATCCTTAACCTTTTTATCAAGGATATCAATGATATCCATGATATAATTCTATCCCATAACAAAGAGTTTACAAGCTGAGTTTATAGATGATTGGACCAAAAATTAGAAGAAAGCTAGAGAGCGCCGAAAAGGAGCTTAATACCATTGATTCGCAACTTTCATCTCCAAATTTGAGCTCCAATTCTATCAAAGAACTCTCTAAAAAGAGAGGTTCAATCTCAGAGTTGGTAGGATATTTTCAACAGCTTAAGAAATTGGAATCTTTAATAAGGGAAAATCAGAATCTATCCGATGATAT
The DNA here is from genome assembly GCA_002730475.1 of Spirochaetales bacterium. The sequence goes on from PCAG01000010.1 coordinate 4,067, forward strand.
AGATTTAAAAGAGCTTGCAGAAGAAGAACTAGAGAGCCTAGAAGGTCAGCTTAAAGAAGTTGAGAAAAAAATTGAAGATGAATTTAAGCCAAAAGATCCAATGGATTCAAAAAATGTAATTTTAGAAATAAGGGCTGGTACCGGGGGGGACGAGGCAGCCCTATTTGCAAGCGATTTGCTTAGAATGTATTTGCGATATGCCGAGCGCAAAGAATGGAAGAGCGAAATAATCAACAAGAGTGAGATTGGTCTTGGAGGAATCAAAGAAGGAATTGTTTCGATAAGTGGAAAAGATATTTATTCTTTTATGAAGTTTGAAAGTGGCGTACATAGAGTTCAGAGGGTGCCTCTTACCGAAACTAGCGGACGAATCCATACTTCGACAGCCACAGTTGTAGTCTTACCTGAAATAGACGAAGTAGAAATAGAAATTAACGAAAAGGATTTGAGGGTTGATACCTATAGAGCATCTGGCGCTGGAGGGCAGCATGTCAATAAAACAGATTCTGCAATAAGAATTACCCATGAGCCTTCAGGTATCGTGGTTCAGAATCAAGATGGAAAATCCCAGCATAAGAACAAGCAAAGAGCGATGAGATTATTGAGGGCTAAACTTTTTGAGAATGAACAGACAAAACAACAAAAGGATATATCTAAAACGAGAAAAAGTTTGATAGGAGGGGGAGACAGAAGCGAAAAGATACGAACTTATAATTTTCCACAGGGACGCGTAAGTGACCATAGAATCAATGTAACCCTTCACAAACTTGATTACATACTTGATGGAGATCTAGACGAGCTTAACAAAGAACTAGTTAAAAACTATCAGAAAGAAATAAGTGAAGCGATATAATGCAGATAACAATCCTTGTTCCAACTCTATACATAATATCGTTTATTTTGAATTTATATTATACAGTCTCTGGTAAATCAAAATTTTCTCAAATTGGACATTATCTTTTTGTTCTGGCCATTTGCACTCAGGCAGCCCTGTTGGCGTACAAAGAAGTTGACTATTCTCTGAAGAGTTTAGAAGTTAATCTTTTTGTAATCACATTTCTCCTTTCTATATCAGCCTACTTGTTTATACGTCCAAAACTTGGGAACCTATACTCTCTTTTCGTCTCCCCAGTGGCGTTTGTCTTAACGACTCCTATGGCTTTAAGTGTCAATCAAAACAACAATTTGTCTTTTGATAACAACGTATTGATATCACATGTGCTGCTTAATTTGCTTTCGCATACTATTCTTCTTGTTTCTGTCATATTCAGTCTAATGTTTTTATATCAACATGCGAATATAAAAAATAAAAAAATTCATAGAATTGAGAGGCTACCTAGCCTGTCTCTTATAGAACGAGTCAATTTTTTGTTGATTAGCTCGTCTTTTCCTCTGATGACAATAGGCTTTGTATTTGGACTTGTTCTATCAAAAAATCAAATTGGGGAATATTGGTTTGGCACGGTTGCCACAATCTCTACTATATCATGGAGTGTTTATTTCATATTAATCCTACTAAAATCAATATATAAAATCAGCGGTTTAAAGATTGCGTACGCATCAATATTCGGTTTTATGACAATCTTACTTGGATACGCACTCATGTACCTTCTCGATTTACCTTCACATAATTTTACTTACTAGGAAGAGTTTTTGTTGCGGGAGAGACTAAAGCTCTCCACAACAAAAAAAATTACATATTGTGTCCACCATTGATACTTAGATTAGTCCCTGTAATCCAAGAAGCCGCAGAAGAACACAAATAAAGAACAGCTAATCCAATTTCATCAGCATATCCAAATCTTCCCATAGGGATATCATCCTTAATCCCTGCCAAAAGATCAGGCGGAACAGTATGAAGCATATCGGTTTCAACAAAACCAGGTGACACAGTATTAACTCTAATATTATCTTTGGCGAGCTCCCTAGCTAAACTTTTTGTAAATCCGTACATACCACTTTTCGTTGCAGCATAATTCGATTGCCCGATATTTCCAGTTTCACCAATAATAGAGGAAATGGAAACAATTACGCCAGAACCAGCATCTCGCATATGAGGAACAACGGCTTTGGACATATTAAATAAAGCTCCTAAATTTGTATTAATAACCTCACTCCATTCTTCTTGGGACATCCTGCTGAAAGTTATATCTCTATTGATACCGGCATTATTGACCAAAAAATCAATTTTGCCATACTTCTCTATAGCTTCTTCACCTAAGGCCTGGCAAGCCTCAAAGTCTTTGACATCAGCTTGGACAATTATAGCTTCCGAGCCCAAAGCGGTTACTTCTTCAGCCGTAATTTCCGCCGCTTCTTGATTGCTAACATAATTAAGAACAAGCTTGGCTCCGGCTTCGGCAAAAGCCAGCGCACATTGCTTCCCTATACCCCTAGAACTACCTGTCACAATTGCTACTTTATCCTTAACATCGTACAAATTTTCAATCATTATAAAAAACCTCCCTTTATTGCATTGGTTAATTCTATACAAAAAAAGATTATTTATCTACAAATTTACTCTATTGTTATACTTCGAATCGTTTAATATAATCAGGATATGAATAATTTTGTCAAATCTCATGGTCTTGGCAATGACTATATAGTGATTGATGAAAAAAAACTTACCATTAAGTTAAACAAAGCATTAATCAAAAAGATATGTAACAGAAACTATGGGATTGGGTCAGACGGTTTATTGTTGGTGGTTCCCTCGAAGAAGGCCGATTTTGGCCTAAGAATATTTAATCCCGATGGATCAGAGGCAGAAAAAAGTGGAAATGGGTTAAGGATTTTTTCAAAATTCTTATATGATAATAAATATACAAAGAAACGAGTTTTTACCATAGAGACTAGGGGCGGGGTAGTTAAGAGTGAGATAATGAGAAGTTCAAAAGTGTCCAATATGGTAAAAGTCGAAATGGGGCACGCTAGTTTTGAATCAAAAAAGATTCCTCTTTTGTCAAATAAAAAATTGGCCATCAATGAAAAAATAAAAATTAAAGGGGAGGAGCTCGTCTTTACTGCTGTAACAGTAGGTAATCCTCATTGTGTAATCTTCAAAGATAAAATAACCCCAGAGGATGTAACAAAATATGGACCGTTGCTTGAGAAGAACAGAAGGTTTCCTAAAAGAATCAATATTCAGTTTGCCCAAGTAATTTCAAGAAACAGAGTAAAAATTGAGATATGGGAGAGAGGGGCTGGATATACATTGGCATCTGGGAGTAGCTCTTGCGCAGTAGTGTCGGCAGGTCACAAGTTAGGTTTGTTAAATAAAAGAGTTAGAGTCGAAATGCAAGGTGGTTTTTTGTTTATTGAAATTGATGACTCTCAGAATCTCATAATGGAGGGGCCAGTTGAGCAAATTTGTTCGGGTGAGATTAGTTTCGTTTAGATATGCGAAAAGCACTAAAAGCCAAATTCATTCTTTTTGGTGACAAGGAACCTCTACATGACTACTCAGTCATTATCAACAAGGAAAGAATAGAAAAGATTATTCCAAATTCAGAAATAGATAAAAGTGCATACACGGTAATTAATTTAGGGGACTCCGTATTGATGCCGGGTTTTGTAAACGCCCATATTCATCTCGAATTAAATTGGGTTAGAAAAAAATTAACCTCATTTAATTCTTTTTCTTCGTGGTTGGAACAAATTATAAATCTCAAAAAGCAAAACAATAATAGAGAAGTGATAACTCAGTCTGTTCAACAATCATTGAAAGAAACAATCAATTCCGGCGTTACGACAATTGGTCAGATAAGTTCGTATAGTGGATTAGACTTCGAAGAAATAGTTAAAAGTAAGATAAGAACCGTGTATTTTTTTGAAATAGCAAATTCAACCATCTCACGTATAAATCAACACTTCTTTAAAAACCTAAGGAGTTTAAATAAAAAAAGTAATGGCATGTTTGCTTTAAAGTTGTTTCCTCATTCAATTTATTCACTTGATACTGTGACACTGGAAGAAATACTAACAAAGGGCCACAACGAAAAAATAAATCTAGGTATACATCTTTCCGAAAGCAAAGATGAAGTCAGGCTAATTCAAAAAAAGAAGAATGCATTCGAAGATGTAATTTTTCCAATACTAGAAAGGAGACCGAGAATAAAAATCAGGGGGAATTCTCCATTATCCTATCTGCATAAACTCAATAAATATAAATCCAATATAGTTTTAGTTCATATGAACAACCTGCTTAAAGAGGATTTAAAAATATTAGAAAAACAGAAGTATCCCGTTGTTTTATGTCCCAGAAGTAATTTGTTTCTAAATCAAAAAATGGCTGATTTAAATTTCTTTCTGAATTACGAGAAAACTGGAATAGGGACAGATGGGCTTTCTAGTAATTTCTCAATAAATTTCTTAGATGAAATAAAATTCTTGTATCTACACTCGAAGAGGTTCATTAAAAAAAATCCTGAAAAAATTGTACTTGAAAAAGCTACCCTCGGCGGAGCTAGGGCTCTTGGCATCGACAAACTTGTAGGAACAATAGAAAAAAATAAAAAAGCAGACCTAATAGCTTTTAGAATAAAGAACAATGACCCCTTTATGTCTGTAATTGATTCAAATAATAATGATTTAAAATTATCGATTATTAACGGGGAAATTATTAAGTCACAATAATATCAAGTTTAATATTTTTTTTGATTAATCCTTTTGTAAAAGCTGAGTCGTACATAAACTTAAGCCCCTTAATGCCTCTGTAATTCAAGTCCAACGTATCTTTGTTGACATACATAAGAACAAATTCCCGGGCCACGCTTCTCGATACACCCCTACCAAACTCCATGGCATAATCAAGCGCTTCATCGATATTGGATAGAGCATAAGCAATGCTCCGTTTGACTAGTTGGGAAACTTCAATTTGAATCTCTAAATCTAAAGACCTACTGATAACATTCAAGCCGAGAGGGATAGGATGTTCGCATTCCTCGTACCAAAGTTTAGGTAAATCTAACAATAGCTTCAAACCAAAATCTTCGAAAGTGAGTTGGCCTTCGTGTATAACTAATCCCGCATCCACCTCCGAATTAAGTACCGCTGGGATAATTTGATCAAAATCATATTGTATAAATTCAGCATCGTTACAATAGAGCTTTAAAAGCAAGAAGGCCGAAGTCAGTTCTCCGGGGATTGCAATCTTGATACCTTGGGTTGTTGTAATTTCTGGTTTAGATACAACTATTGGTCCATATCTATCACCCATACTTGCCCCACAATCCATAACTCTATAAGTATCGTATAGTTGCACATATGCATGTGCGGAAACGGCCGTTGTATCCAACTCTTGGTTGATTGCCATGCTGTTAAGTGTCTGTATATCTTTAATGATATGGGTAATTTCAATCTTTTTAGATTTGACAATACCCTTCGATACCGCATAAAACATAAAGGCATCATCCGCATCAGGACTATGTCCTAGGGTAATATTTTTTTTCGACATAACTTAGACTTCATTATTAAAACTATTTTTTTTCCAGTTTGCAAATTTAGAAGAAAGATCTCGGAAGAGATTAATGCCCTTTATATGTTGATTAGTAATTTTATAAAAAATTCTCTCATTTAAATATTTTTCAGCGACTTTTCTTCGTATTTTAGAACCATTCATGACTAAAAAATCATCAATTATTAGACTAGCATGTTGGGACCCTTCTTGGTAAGAATCATCAAGAAGATTTAATTCCTCTTCGTTTGGAGAAGAGTGTAAATAATTATATGTTCCAAATGTAAATGGAAAACCGGTTTCATTGAACCAAATCTCTCCCAAATCATACGTATTAACCCCTATTGGGTTTGACGATATAATTTCTAGACTAAGGTCTCCTATAGTAACGTATCCAACATCTGGTTTCATTTTCATATTTAATTTTGGTTCTCGAACTTCATAATCAACATCAATATTAAGAAAATGCGATTGGAGTGTTTTAAAAAGCATATTTGAACTCTTTGATCTGCTGTCTAGAACCACCGTTTTTATATCTTTTAATTTTGATTTCGATACTAAAAGTACACTGTCGACTTTTCCATACGAACTTATGCAGTAATCGGTGAGAGATATGACGCTCTCTCCAGACAAATGATCTGCGATTGGAAGTAACGATAAAAATACTTCGCCTGACACTAGAGGATCTAAGAGTGAAGAAGGATAGTATTCAGAAGTCTTGTAATTTTCAAAAGAATTATTATCAAACAAATAAGTTAAAGGTTTGGAGTTTAAAAATGGAACAGTTCCGAGATATTTTATCATATTTTTCTATACAGCTTATACTTTAAAGTCCACGAATGACCACTTTTTCGGTGTAAATATTGATCTATGAATTTCAAGAGCAAATATATCTGTCATTCCCGCTATAAAATCTCGACAATCGTCTTGATGATTTCCACTTTTAAATTTGTATAATTCTCCAAGCTTCTTCTCGTTAACTAAAAAAAAGTTATACAAGTCAATTAGAACTTGTTTCGCTTTTTCAAAATTATCTCTAATCTTCGTCTGATAATAAACTTTCTCAAATAAGAAATCTCTCATATGGCGAAGATGTAGTTCAAGTTCTTTAGTTATAATCACAGATTTGTAAGAATTTTTTGTTGTGGATTTAATAGTGTCTAATACAACTTTATCAATTCGTTCAGAATGTGTATCACCAAAAAACCTAAGTAATTTAACAGGTATGTCCTTCTTTCTAATCAAAGAAGAGCGCATAGCATCATCCAAATCATGCGTAAAATAAGCAAAAATATCCGAATATCTAACAACTTGTCCTTCTAAGGTAATAATTCGAATTTTTTTGTTCACTATAGGACCCCTGCCTTTTGAGTGCTTTGAAATTCCGTCTTTAACCTCAAGGGTTAGATTTAAGCCCCTTCCATTTTTCTCTAGTAATTCAACAATCCTAAGACTGTGAAGGTAGTGCTTGAAACCACCTGGATGAACGAAATCAAGAGCTTGCTCTCCCGCATGACCAAAAGGAGTATGTCCTAAATCGTGTCCCAGGGATATGGCTTCAGTTAAATCCTCATTAAGGTTCAAAGATCGCGATATCGTTCGAGCAATTTGCGAAACTTCTAATACATGAGTTAATCTGGTTCTAAAATGATCTCCGTATGGAGCCAAGAACACCTGGGTTTTATCTTTTAATCTTCTAAAAGACTTTGAGTGAATTATTCTATCTCTATCCCGTTGGTACTCTGTTCTTATATTGCACTTTTTTTCTTTTCTTAATCTACCTTTGGTGTCAGCGCTAAGAGAGGCAAAACGAGAAAGGGATTTTGATTCATTAATTTCTAATTGTCTACGTATAGTCATACCTAGTCTCTAACCAATATACCCTGCTTGGATAAGAAATTTTTTGCATCACTAATAGTATATTCTCCAAAATGAAATATGGATGCACAAAGAGCAGCATCGGCCTTCCCAATAGTGAACGCATCTGCTATGTGTTGTAAGGTTCCTGCACCTCCAGATGCAATGATAGGAATCGTCATTATTTGACTTAACAGAGAGAGAATCTTTAAATCATATCCTATTTTTGTTCCATCTCTATCCATAGATGTTAAAAGAATCTCGCCAGCTCCATATTCTTGCATTTTTTTTATCCAATCTAAAGCGTTAATCCCAGTAGGATTTCTACCTCCATGGGTAAATACCTCCCATAAACCCTCCTCCCTCTTCTTTACATCAACTGCAACAACTATACATTGTGATCCGAACTTCTTTGCTGACTCAACAACAATATTAGGATTATTTACCGCAGCAGTATTAATCGAAACTTTATCTGCCCCCGCCATTAAAAGTAATCTGATATCCTCATTGTTGCGTACGCCACCTCCAACAGTCAATGGAACAAAAACTTTATCCGCCGCTTTTTCAATGGTATTAATCATAATGTTCCTACCTTCATTGGATGCAGTTATATCTAAGAATGTAATCTCATCGGCCCCTTCATTGCTATATCGCTCAGCAACCTCTACGGGATCTCCAGCATCTATCAAGTTAATAAAATTGATTCCTTTTACAACTCTACCCTTATCTATATCTAAACAAGGTATTATCCTCTTAGCCAACATCGCTATATTCCTTGATACAATTTTTGAGATTAATTTTCTTCTCATAAAGTGACTTGCCAAGTATCACTCCATAAATCCTTTCATCATTCATAGATTGTATTTCTTTTAAGTCTGATTCGTCCTTAATCCCACCCGAGATTATTATTGGGATATTAGATAACTTCAAATAATCCTTAATCAAAGTCTTGTTAAAACCTTCAAGGGTTCCATCCCTATCGACTGACGTAAGTACTATTAATGGCACTTTTAAATTCTCGAATCTTTGAATGGCGTCCTTAAGGCTTATATCAATTTTAGTATTCCAACCTTTGATTGCGACTTTGTCATCTTTGATATCTAAACCGACGGCAATTTTATCGAGATACATTTTACAGGCTTCTTGAAAGAAATCTTCATCAATGAATGCCGAGGTTCCCAAGATTACTCTTTTTGCCCCAATTGACATGTAGTCTTCGATCGTTTTTAGATTTCTAATACCACCACCAATTTGAAATTCACATTTACTATTACTAAGAATAGTGTTTATAGCTTGAAAATTTTTGCTCTCACCTTCAAGGGCTCCATCCAGGTCTACGATATGAATTAATTGGGCTCCATCTAGCTGCCATTTGATTGATACATCAAGCGGATTATCCGAATAAATTGTTTGCTTATCAAAATCTCCCTTAAAAAGCCTAACACATTTTTGGTCTTTGATATCAATAGCAGGTATAAGTAGCATATAAATACATTTTACAAAAATTAATTAATAAATTAAATTAAATTTTATGAGGTATTGGCTTGTGAAGTCTGAACCCTTCAAATATTCTTGGGAAACTATGCTGAAAGACGAAGTCACATATTGGGATGGTGTTCGAAATTTTCAAGCAAGGAATAATTTGAAAACCATGGAAAAAGGCGATCAGGTTCTTTTTTATCATAGCAACGAAGGGCGCGAAATTGTTGGAATCACTGAAGTTGTTAAGGAGTATTATCAAGATCCAACCACAAAAGACGATAGATGGGTAGTGGTCGATCTAAAAGCAAAAAAGAGCCTCAAAAGAACAATTAGTCTAGATGAGATCAAGCAAGATTCGACATTATCGGACATGGCGCTAATCAAGCAGTCCAGATTATCAGTTATGAAAATTAATAAAAAACACTTTGACAGAATAATTAGGAAATCTAATGAAAAGAGATGAAAAGAAATTAATTCAAGGCTTATCGTCCGGCAACAGAGTTTCATTGTCAAGACTTATAAGCATCATAGAAAGTGACCCATCGGCAATTTTGAGAATTTTTCAATCAATAAAAAAGGTTCCAAATAATGTATACACAATAGGAATCACGGGACCACCTGGCGCTGGAAAGAGCACTCTAACAAGTCAAATCATAAAAAAGTTTAGAGAAGATGGATTAACAATCGGCGTTATTGCAGTTGATCCCAGTAGTCCTTTTACCGGCGGAGCCGTATTGGGGGACAGGATAAGGATGCAAGAACATACTCTTGATAACAGTGTTTTCATTAGAAGTCTAGGAAGTAGAGGTGACTTTGGTGGGATGTCTAACTCTGCAAGCGGAATAGTAAAACTTTTTGATGTTTTTGGAATGGACATAGTAATAATTGAAACTGTAGGGGTTGGACAAACAGAACTCGATATTATTAAGATTGCAGATTGCGTTGTGGTAACTTTAGTCCCGGAAGCTGGTGATGGAATACAGGCAATGAAAGCGGGACTAATGGAGATTGGGGATATCTTCGTAGTGAATAAATCAGATCGTGGGGGAGCAGAAAAGCTAGCTAGGGAAATTGATTATATGGCATCTCTAAAAAAACAAATTTCTCAGCGAAAGACAAAAGTCTTGATTGCACAAGCAGAAAATAATATAGGAATTGATGAAATCATAGATGAGATAAAATCATTCAGGAAATTTGAGGAGTCAAATAATTCTTTATCAACAAAAAGAAGTGAAAGAAAAATCTCCGAAATTGATTCCTTGTTAAACCGAAAACTCAAACAGGAATTGGAAAGAATTAAAGATACAGATAAAGTTAAGAAAGCGATAAAAGAACTGAGAGATGAAAAATTGGAGCCGGATAAAGTAGTGGAATTAATATTGAATCTACTAAAAAAGAACAAGTGAGAAAAATCCTGATTAGCGAGACCCTTGATGAGATACGTGTTGCTATCATAGATAACTCCAGACTAAAAAATTTTTTTATCGATAGTAACAATGAGCAAATATCTATAAGAGGGAATATCTATAAAGCAAAGATGCATCCCAACGCAAAAGGAATTGAGGCATCCTTCGTTGACATAGGAGCTGGGCAGTCCGCCTTTTTATCAAAGCTAAACCCTTTAAAAGAAGAAATGGGGGACGATAGTGTAGATACTCATGAAATAGTTGAAAATGATTTTATCATGGTCCAAGGAATAAGTGATTATGATTCTAGAAAAGCCCCTAAAGTGTCTAACTTTATTGCCCTTCCATCAAAATCTTGTGTGATTCTAAGCAAACCAGGATTTCTTGGTATTTCAAAAAAGATTAATGATGAGAAAAAAAGAAAACGACTTAGGCCATTAAAGAAAATGGTCACTAAAACTAGTGGAATTATACTAAGAACCTCATCTCAGAACGAGACCATAAAGGATATACAAGAAGATATTTCGAAGACAAAAAAGAAATGGAGAGAAATTCTAAAGAAGTTCAAAGAAAATACATCGCACGGAATACTGCACCAAGAAGACAATATAATTAATGGTATTCTGAGAGAGTTCTTAACCGATAACACAAAGGAAATTGAATTTAATTCAAGAAAAACCTATAACTACTTTAAAAAAAATTTGGGGAAAAATGAAAATACCACAAAATTGAGAATCATAGACAAAAAAGAAGATATGTTTCGAAAAAACAAAATAGATAAAGATATTGAGAAGCTATTTCACAAGAAGGTAAACTTAAAAAATGGCTCTTTCTTGATTATTGAAGAAAAAGAAGGATTGACTGTAGTTGATGTCAATTCAGGAAGAAGTCTCAATAATGCTAAAGAATCTAATCTGAGTGTAAACATTTACGCAGCAAAAGAAATAGCACATCAAATAATTTTGAGAAATTTAGGCGGTATAGTATTGATAGATTTTATCGATTTAGACAAGCGAACTGAAAAAAATAAACTTTATAATGTTTTTAAAAAGGCAATGAGAGTCGACAAGGCAAAACACACGATTCTACCAATGTCAAAGTTTGGCATAATTGAAATGACACGGCAAAGAAAAGGCGCTAGAACATCGACGCTTGTAAGTGAAAGCTGTCATCTGTGCTACGGTTCGGGTTTAGTAACAAAAAAAGAGATCGTATGTTATGAGCTATTAAGAAAAATCATAACAAAACGTAGTTCCAATAAAAAGAAGGAAATTAAGATTAATATACATCCCAACTTGATTCAAACTTTCAATACAATTATTAAAAAGAACCACGGCCATGAAGATGTTGAAAATCTCAATATCACGCTTTTGGAAGATGCCTCTATCGATAACTATAAAATGATTTGATGAATTCAGAATTATATATTAAATTTATAAGCCATGGACATTTTTAAAGTAGGGAATTTATATCATATAGGTATCGCTGTATATGATGCAACTAAGACTGCGGAATTGTACAAGAATACTTTAGGTCTAAAAATTGCTCATGAGGAAACATCCATTGATCAAGGAGTTAGGGCAATTATGCTTCTGCCAGACAATACAGAATCGTGCGCTATAGAGTTGCTTGAAGCAACGATTGAAGATTCCTCTATCTCAAAATTCTTAGAGAACCGAGGTGAGGGAATACATCACGTTTGTTATCTCGTAGACAATATTTATCTAGCAATAAAGCGCCTAGAGGATATGGGGATAGAAATGATAGACCATGAGCCTAGAGAAGGGATAAATAAAACAATAGTGGCTTTCGCTCATCCAAAGAGTATGAACAACGTCCTAATTGAATTAGCACAAAAAGTCTAAATTAGTCAGTTCCTTTTGAATCATTATTTTCATCTGCTTCTTCAGAAGCTTCCTCTTCTTTTGAACCCTTGTCTTGCATAGCTTTTTTAAATCCAGATATGCCCTTTCCCAGGGAAGATCCTATATCGCCTAATTTGCTAGGACCAAATATAAGCAACACGATTAATAAGATAATGACTAATTCGCCAATTCCTAAACCACCAATCATTTATACCTCCATTTTTACAAAAATTAACTCACCTAACTTGTAGTGTCAATCATCAGCTTTGATATATTATATAATACAATATAATTAGATTGTGAAAGTTCTAATTTACGTGCACGAATTTCCTCCATTTCAAGGTGGTATAGCCACATCGGCGGAAAAAATTGCTAGCATTATAAGCTCTGAACACGAATTAATGGTCTGTTGTCCATCATATTCAATAAAAAGCCGTGAGAAAAAAGAGTCTTATCAAATAAAAAGAATAAATTTTCTTGGTGGTAAAAATTTTAAGAAGATACCTTTGTTGCAATATTTTACAGGATTATTGAACCTAAAAAAAATTGTGCATAATTTTCAACCGGACAAAATTATTTATTTAGGTGAAGAAGCAGAGCTTGTTGGAGGAATGCTAAATTTTAATAAGGCTCATCAAATTGTTAGAGTTGCTGGTTCGGGAATCGAAGCAATAATCAAAAGTAATAACCCTTTAAAGATAATTTCCAAATATCTACTCAGGAAATTGTATCAAAATTCAAAGTTTATTATTGCTGTTAGCAAAAATACAGAGAAATTAATGGCCAATAACGAAACTTACTTTAAAAAAGAAAAAATAAAGATGATATATAATGGAATAGACGATAATTTTTTAAACAAGAAGAAAGAATTACGTAGAAGAAAAGAGCTAGGAATTAAGGAAGATGATTTTGTACTTTTAACGGTTGCGAGGCTTCTTCCAAGAAAAGGGCAGGATTTTGTAATAAAGGCATTAGCGGAAATTAATCAACCCAACATCAAATATCTTTGCGTTGGCGAAGGAAGATTTGAACAACAGTATAAAGAATTGGCAACATCTTTAGGACTTAAAAATAGAGTTATTTTTGCCGGCGGTATTGAAAATGAAAAAATACATGAATACTATGATTGTGCCGATATATTTATACTCTGTAACAGGACCTGGGATTCCAAGATTGAAGGTTTACCAAATGTAGTTATCGAAAGTATGGCTAGATCGGTCCCGGTTATTGGCTCTAGGGATAGCGGAACCGAAGAGCTAATCCTAGACGGAACAACAGGTTTTCTTGTTGATCCCTATAACATTAAAGACATAAATGAAAAAATAACACGCGCTTACACAATGAAAGACAGATTAGATAAAATGGGAGAATCGGCTAAGATTTTCGTGAAAGACAACTTTCATTATGAAAAAATGAGGAGTGAATACTTGAAATTAATTGCCAATGAATAGAATAAAAATTTGCGGTATCACTAATATAGACGATGCAATTCTGTGTTGTGATTTTGAGATTGATTTTATAGGATTAAATTTTTATTCAAAGAGCAAACGATTTATAGATTTAAAAAAAGCGGAGTTATTGATTAATAAACTCGACAGTCGGATATCAAAAGTCGGGGTTTTCGTGAATGAAGACGTTGCTATAATCAATAACTATGTTAAAAGCTTGGGGCTTGATTACGTTCAGCTACATGGCGAAGAGCCTCCAGAAGTAATAGACAAGATTCAGTGTAAGGTTATTAAGGCTTTTTCTGGCAAACAGGTAAATCTATTTGAACATGTTTCACAATTCAACACTGAATACTGGCTCTTTGATTCGTCAGACACCGAACAACGAGGAGGAACAGGTGAGGTTTTTGATTGGGATACAATCTCGGAGATTTTTCCAAAAGAGAAGTTGATTTTGTCTGGAGGACTAAACGAATCAAATATACAAGAAGCAATGCAAAGAACAAAGATTAATTTTGTTGATGTCTGTTCTGGAGTAGAATCGTCTCCTGGAAACAAGGATGTTAAAAAACTCGAATCTGTTGTAAGATTAGTAAAACATGGCTAGAAATTTAAAGAAATATAGTAACTATCCGGATAAGAATGGAAGATTTGGAGATTATGGGGGGAAATTTGTTTCCGAAACTTTAATGCCGGCCCTAGATGAACTTGAAAAAGATTATATAAAAATCAAAAACAACAAAACTTTCAAACTTCAAGTTAACAATTTGCTTAAAAACTTTGTAGGACGACCTACCCCTTTATATTTAGCAGAAAGAACATCAAAAAATATTGGTGGTGCAAAAATTTACCTCAAACGAGAAGACTTGGCCCATACCGGCGCTCATAAAATTAATAACACCGTAGGTCAAGCAATATTAGCAAAAGCTATGGGTAAAAAAAGGATTATCGCTGAAACCGGTGCGGGACAGCATGGTGTAGCCACCGCAACTGTATGTGCGCTATTGGGGCTTGAATGTGAAATCTATATGGGTCTCTTGGATACTTACAGGCAGTCAATCAATGTTCAGAGAATGGAACTACTTGGAGCAAAAGTTGTTCCAGTAAAATCAGGCTCACAAACTCTGAAAGACGCGCTCAATGAAGCATTGCGAGATTGGGTAACAAATGTCAAAGATACTTTTTATATAATAGGAAGCGTTGCTGGCCCTCATCCATATCCAATGATTGTTAGAGATTTTCAATCAATAATTGGGAAAGAGGCTCGAAAACAAATTCTTAACATAGAATCAAAATTGCCCAATCTCTTGGTCGCTTGTGTTGGTGGGGGCTCGAATGCAATTGGATTGTTCCATCCATTTTTGAATGATAAAAATGTAAAAATGGTTGGTGTTGAAGCTGGAGGTATTGGTATCAATACCGGTCTACATGCAGCTAGCATCACTGCAGGAAGCGTTGGCGTACTACACGGAAGCAAGACTTATATTTTGCAAGACCAGCACGGTCAGATAAAAGAAACCCATTCAGTATCTGCGGGTCTAGACTATCCTGGTGTTGGACCTGAACACTCTTTTCTGAAGGATATAAAAAGAGTAACTTACACATCAGTTAACGACAGACAAGCCGTTAAGGCCCTACGTTACTTCTCGGAAAAAGAGGGTATAATTGCTGCATTAGAAACCTCTCACGCACTTGCCTATGCTCTAACCTCCGCATCCAAAATGAGAAGGAATGAAATTATAATTGTTAATTTATCTGGAAGAGGAGATAAAGATTTACAATCTGTTAGTGATTTTTTACAACAGAAACAAACTCTTGGCCAAACATGACGTTAATTGACACAATAAGGAAAACCAACAATGAAGGAAAATCATGCTTGGTGACTTACGTTACCGCTGGTGACCCCGACATTGAGATCTCTTACAAAATTCTAGAATCATTGTCTAAAAATGGAGCTGACATCATCGAACTTGGAATACCATTTTCCGATCCAATTTCAGATGGACCAACAATTCAAAAAGCTTCCGAAAGGGCACTAAGCAATAAAATGACCATCCCTATTGCGTTAAATATGATAAGAAAATTCAGGAGAAGCTATCAAACCCCTATAATTGTATTTGGATATTTCAATCCTTTTCTACGATATGGATTAAAAAAAGTTATGAGAGATATTAAGAAGGTAGGGGCAGAAGGAGTGTTGATAGTCGACCTCCCCCCGGAAGAGTCATTCGAGACTCAGCTGGCCGCAGATCGTGCCGGACTCGAATTAGTTTACTTATTAGCCCCAACGAGTACAAAAGAAAGAATTAGTGTTGTGTCAAGATTGTCTAATTCCTTTATTTACCTAGTTTCCGTTACAGGAGTAACTGGCGTAAGAAAAAAACTAGATAAAAATCTACAAAGCTTTATTGCAACCATAAAGCAAAAAACAAACAAACCCGTCTGCGTTGGATTTGGAATATCCGAGCCAGCACATGTTGAACAATTAAAAACAAAATGTGATGGGATTGTGATAGGTAGCGCCATCGTAAGGATTATTGAGAACAATTTAAAGAAAAAAGGCGAAATTATCAGTAAGATTTCGAATTTTATCTCAAAAATAAAGAAATCGACTTTTATTTAGGTACTTTAATACTTTAAGAATATATGGCAATCTATATGAGTCTATTGACTACATAGTGGTTTAATAGCTTGATTAATTCGCAACAAGGGGTGGCATTATGCAATTATTATTTAAAACTCGTTCGGCTGAATATACAGGCAGTGGTTCTCTTCCAAATGGTACGTTCGACGATACTTCTACATGGAAGCCAATGACAAAATATTTAGAAGATGGGGCTGTTAATTATCCTGACAAACCCATGTTTAAAATTGCTAACACAGAGGGGAACGTAGTCGAAACCTACTCCTACAAAGAAACCAACGACAAAGTTAATCAAGTAGCGAATGGATTAATTGAAAAAGTTGGAGTTAAAAAAGGCGATAAAGTTGGTATGTACATGCTTAACTGTGCTGAATTTGTTCTTTCAATTCTTGCTATTCATAAAACTGGTGGCGTACAAGTTCCTATAAACAAAGATGAAAAAGGGGAAAGGCTGGCATATGTAATAAATTATTCTGAAATGGTTGTTCTAGTTGTTGATCCTTCTGGTTTGCCACTTATTCAAGAAATAGCAGACCAGCTAGAAAACCTAAAGGTTGTCTATGTAACAGGTGAGCCATCTGAGGTACCTGACAAGATTGGCGATATAGCCGCTGAACCTTTCAATAATCTTCAGGACTTTCCAACTGACAATCCTAATGTAGATGTAAAGATTAGCGATAAAGAAAGGTGTATGTTTACATCTGGAACTACTGGTAAGCCTAAGGGTGTTGTAAGAGAGCATGGCGGAGTTGTTTTAACCGTTAGAGCATATCTGCAACAACAAGGAATTAGAAGTGATGATATCATGATGAGCGTTCTTTCTTTAGGGCATGCAAATGCACAAGCCATGTGCCTATTTACCTCTATCGGTGCAGGAGCTACAGCTGTATTTTTTCCAAGATTCTCTGCATCAAACTTCTTTAAGTGGGCTCATAACTGTGAAGCAACTTGCGTTAATATGCTAGGTGCTGTCGCGGAGTATCTTTTCTCCTCTAAGCCTAGCGAGTATGACCAAAAACACAATATTAGAATAATGCTTGGTTCCCCTGCTCCAAGAAACTTAATAGATTTTCAAGCAAGGTTTAACGTGAGAGTGATAGATGGGTATGGTTCAACTGAGATGGGTATGGTTTTATGGAAAAACCCAGAAGACAATAGAGATAAATCTATGGGTTATCCTACTGAAGGTTTTTATGTTGAATTAAGAAATCCAGAGAATATAGAGGAAGTTATAAGGCCTCATTGGGATCCATACACTGATGCTGACCCACCAGATTCAGCTAAAGGGATTCTATATATTAGACCGCTAATATCAAACACTACTCTTAATGAATATTTTAAAGACGAAAGAAGAACAAGAGAGGCGTTTGATGATGATGGATTCTTTAATTCAGATGATGTTATGGCCTGTGGAACGGATGGAAGATATTATTTTGTCGGTAGACATACTCGACTAAGAGTCTCTGGAGAAAATGTTGACCCTATAGCTGTTCAGGATTACGCACTAGAACATCCTGCTATTCAAGATGCTATAGCTGTAGGCCTTAGGCTTCCTGATATATCA
>PCAG01000011.1 GCA_002730475.1 Spirochaetales bacterium
AGATTTCGGTTATAGGCATTTGTTCGTCACCAACTATTAGTTCGTCAATATCGACTAGTTGGTAGCCAGTCTGTTTTGATAGAACTCGACCAACAGTGGTCTTTCCCGCTCCCATAAAACCGATAAGGAAAATGCTATTAGATTTCATCGAGCAATTAGACTCTCAATATACTTTGCTATAATATCAAATTCAATATTAACTAAGTCGTCTTTTTTCCAATTCATAGAATTAGTCTTGGATGAGGTATGAGGAATGATATTTACTGAGAACAAATCTCCTTTTATATCATTAATGGTCAAGCTTATACCATTAATCGAAATTGATCCTTTTTCGATAATGTATTTCCTAAATTTTTTTTTCACATAGAACCAACAACGTATAGATTTTCCTGACTCCTCTATTTTTCTTATAGTTCCGGTCGAATCTATATGCCCACTTACAATATGCCCATCAAACCTGGAATTAGCTTTCATTGCTCTTTCAAGATTAACAAAAGATCTTGTTTTTTCTTCTTTTAAGTTTGTTTTCTGCAATGTTTCTCGTGAAGCTAGAGTTTGAAATGATGACTTATTTTTCTTTGTGACAGTAAGGCATGCTCCATTCACGGCAACTGAATCGCCTATTGAAAGAGTTGATGGACTTATTTTTTTACACTTAATTGACAGAATGTATTCTCCGCTCTTAAGCTTCTTAATACTTGAAATTTTTCCTACTTCTTCAACTATTCCCGTAAACAATTATTCTCTATCCTTATAAACTTTAAATATATACATAATGATACCCAGAGAAATCATAGTATCGGCCAAATTAAATGCTGGCCAATGGAAATTTTTGTAATGAATATCAATAAAGTCGATTACGTGTCCTCTAAAAATTCTATCAATAGTATTCCCGATTGCACCAGAATAGAAAAAAGTAAGTATATAAAAACCTGTTTTATTGTTCATATCCGGGTCAAGAAAGAGAAACTTGGTTATAACAAACATTGCGAGAACGAATAGAATCAAATAGACAAAAAACATAATTGAAGAATCTACAGAAGAGAAGAGACCAAGAATCAGACCAGTATTTTTCACATAAATAATATTTAAATATTCATTTACTTTAGTGGGGGCCCAATTGACAGATGCTAAAAATTTAGAAATCTGCGCTTTTGATAATTGATCTATAAGAACGCAAAATACGGCAGAGCAAAATAATGTGGGCAACTTATTATTGGGGGGGCTAGTTCCGAGAAGAAAATTCATAATTCTATTGCAAATTAAAAGATTTTATTTAGAACGTACTCTCTAGGTCCTGCCGGAGTTCGAACAGTAAACTCATCTCCTTCTTGCCTGCCTAGAGCAGCCATACCAAGTGGGGATTCAACGGACACGGAGCCATTATCAGGATTGGACTCCTCGGGTCCCAAAAGCTGAAAAATTTTTTTGCCTCCGGAATCTAAATCTTCTATTTCAAATGATAGTCCAAAAGTTAATTTTGATTTATCCTGAACCTTTGATGGGTCAATTACCATACAAGATGAGAGCTTAGTTTCGAGTTCGGATATTCTTTTATCATTGAAGGCTTGGCGCTCTTTAGCCGTCTCATATTCAGCATTTTCTGATAAATCCCCTAGGGATCTCGCAAACTCAATCATCTTAATTATCCTAGGACGTTCTTCGTTTTTAAGTCTTTTAAGTTCAGATTGTAGCAATTCAAAACCTTGAGGCGAAATTGGCAATTTTTCCATGATTAATTATACCTTCTAAAAATATTCTTGAAGTGGTTTAACCTTAATCTCACCTTTTTGTAAATAGGCAATGGCGTCGACAGCAGCAAAAGACCCCGCTACAGTTGTAAAATAAGGGACTTGTCTCGTAAGTGCTGTTCTTCGTATTGAAAATGACTCTAGAATCTCTTTTTTCGTGAGTGTTGTATTCATAAGAATATCGATTTTGTTTTCTTTGATTAAATCAACAATATTAGGATGTCCTTCCTTCACTTTGTTAATCACTTGGGAGTCTATAGAGTGCTTACTCAGAAACTTATGAGTTCCTTTAGTAGATATAATGTTAAACCCCAAAGAAATTAGCTGTTTACAAAGTTTAATTATTTTTGGTTTGTCATCATCTTTAACGCTCACAAAAGCATTCCCCTGAACTGGCAAGTTGTTTCCCGCCGCAATTTGTGCCTTTGCAAAGGCAGCAGGAAGTGCATCGTCAATACCCATTACTTCTCCAGTGGATTTCATTTCGGGACCCAATAGAGTATCGACGTCAGGGAATTTAATAAAAGGGAATACGGATTCTTTAACCGCGTAATGGCTAATAACAACCTCTTTAGTGAAATTTAACTCGGTTAATTTTTTACCTGTCATAACTCTTGAAGCAATTTTCGCAATAGGAACACCTATGGCTTTGCTGATAAAAGGTACAGTCCTACTGGCTCTTGGGTTAACTTCAATTATAAATACCCTATCGTCCTTTATCGCGTATTGAATATTTAAAAGCCCTCTGACCTTCAATCTTATTGCTATCAACTTAGATTTCTCAACAATTTGATCTAGAATTTCCTTATTTAATGAATACGGAGGTAGAACCATCGTGCTATCCCCAGAGTGAACACCGGCTTCTTCTATATGTTCGAGAATTCCACAAATTACAACATTCTCTCCATCACAGATTGCATCGACATCAACCTCCTTGGCATCATTCAAAAATCGATCCATTAATACCGGTCTTTTATGTGAAACGCTCACCGCTTCATCAAGGTATTGCTTCAAATCTTCTTTTGAATAAACAATTTCCATCGCTCTCCCTCCTAAAACATACGAGGGTCTAACTATCATCGGGTATCCCACCTTGGAAGATAATTTTAGAGCTTCCGCTGAAGACTTGGCAAGTCTGGATTCTGGCTGAAGAATATCTAATTCTTCCATTAAATTTTTGAATCTTTCTCTGTCCTCAGCAATATCAATACTATCCGCAGAAGTACCAATAATATTTGCACCCGCTTTCTCAAGATCTAGTGCGAGCTTTAAGGGAGTTTGGCCACCCAGATGAACAATGACTCCATCTGGTTTTTCCTTGTTAATTATAGATATAGTATCTTCCGCTGTTAGAGGTTCGAAATATAATTTGTCAGAGGTATCGTAATCTGTACTTACGGTCTCGGGGTTGCAATTAATCATTATGGTTTGGTACCCATCATCTTTTAAAGAGAAAGATGCATGTACGCAACAATAATCAAACTCAATTCCCTGACCAATTCTATTTGGCCCACCACCTAATATTGCAATTTTCTTCTGATTAGTTGGATTAGACTCATCCTCAGACTGATAAGTTGAGTACAGATACGGGGTAAAGGCTTCGAACTCAGCAGCGCAAGTATCAACCATTTTGTAGGATGGAAATATATCATGAGAAAATCTAAAATCTCGAATTTCCTCCTCGTTTTTTCCAACCAAATATGAAATAATAGCATCGGAAAAACCATTTCGTTTGGCAATCGATATCAGTTCTTTATCAAGAGTCGAGCCGCAGGTACTTTTAATTTTAAATTCTAGTTCAATCATCTCCCTTATATTATTTAAAAACCACTCATCTATATTTGTAATTTTATGTATCTCGCCTGTCGTCATACCTGCTCTAAAAGCATTAGCTATATACCAAAGCTTTTTCGGATTATTAGATGCTAGTACATCAAGAATTTTATTTTTATCATTTTCAATCAAATCAAAACCAAGATTGTCGATTTCTAAAGATCTCATCGCTTTCCCAAGAGCCTCTTTAAAAGTGCTTCCGATGGACATAACTTCACCAACTGACTTCATTTGAGTCCCTAATTCTGGTTTAGTTTGAGGAAATTTCTCAAAAGTAAATCTTGGTATTTTAACCACCACATAATCTAAAGTAGGCTCAAATGATGCAGGAGTATCTAAAGTTATATCGTTAGGTAATTCATCTAGCGTGTATCCAACAGCCAACTTAGCTGCGATTTTCGCTATCGGGTAACCTGTGGCTTTTGATGCAAGGGCTGAACTTCGTGACACCCTTGGGTTCATTTCAATTACTACTACTTCGCCGTTTTCCGGGTTAATTCCAAATTGTATATTTGAGCCACCCGTATCAACACCTATTTCCCTAATAATATCAATAGAATAATTTCTCAATAATTGGTATTGCTTATCACTTAATGTTTGAGCTGGTGCAACAGTAATACTATCGCCAGTATGAATCCCCATTGGATCAAAATTTTCAATCGAACAGATTATAATAACGTTGTCTTTAGAGTCTCGAACAACCTCCAATTCAAATTCTTTCCAGCCAATAATTGACTCATCAATTTGAACTTCCGATATAGGACTAGCACTTAAAGCATTTTCAAGAAGGATTTCGGACTCTTTCATGGAATAAGCTACACTTGCTCCAGTTCCGCCCAAAGTAAAAGAGGGTCTAATAATTGCAGGAAATCCTATTTTCTTAATCAATCTAAGTCCATCTTGAAGATTGTTGATGACGACACTATTTGGTATTCGTAGCCCTATAGACTGCATTGCCTCTTTAAATTGTTCTCTATTTTCTGCTTTTTCAATGGCACCAATTTTAGCGCCTATAAGTTCAACATTGTATTTCTCTAAAATTCCTTTGGAGTGTAGATTCATAGCTAAATTCAGAGCGGTTTGTCCTCCAATTGTTGGAAGGATTGCATCAGGCAACTCTCTCTCTATTATTTTCTCCAGAGTGGAAACATTTAATGGCTCAACATATGTTCTATCAGAAAAATCTGGGTCGGTCATTATCGTTGCGGGATTACTATTTACAAGAATGACTTTATATCCTTCTTCTTTTAAGGCCTTACATGCCTGAGTTCCTGAATAATCAAATTCGCACGCCTGGCCAATTACTATCGGTCCAGAACCTATGACTAGGATAGAGTTGATATCTGTTCTTTTTGGCATAATTTTTAAAACTGAAGTTACCGACTAATTTTTATATAGATATCGCCGCCAGCCTCTTTAAATTCTTCTGATTTATTTTTTAATTCTTGTTTTAGCTCTTGGTCCGTCAATGGGGCATCTTTTGTTTCTTCTCTAAAGTGATTGATTATATCTTGTGTTATTTTCATAGAACAGAACTTAGGTCCACACATAGAGCAGAAGTGAGCCACTTTTGCAGTCTCCGCCGGCAAAGTTTCATCATGATAGAGTTTTGCAGTATACGGGTCTAGCGAAAGATTAAATTGGTCTTCCCATTTAAATTCAAAACGTGCTCGACTTAGCAAATTGTCTCTTAATTGAGCAGCCGGGTGTCCCTTAGCGAGGTCCGCCGCGTGAGCCGCAATTTTATAGGTTATGACTCCATTTTTTACGTCTTCTTTATTGGGCAACCCTAAATGCTCTTTTGGTGTTACATAGCAAAGCAGAGATGTTCCATACCAGCCTATCATCGCGGCGCCAATCGCAGAGGTTATATGGTCATACCCAGGGGCAATATCGGTAGTTAAGGGTCCTAGCGTGTAAAAGGGTGCTCCCTGACATATCTCTACTTGCTTGTCTACATTTTCTTTAATCATTTGCATTGGAACATGTCCAGGTCCCTCAATCATAACTTGCACATCGTTTTTCCAAGCTATTTTAGTAAGTTCACCAAGAGTTTCTAATTCCGCGAACTGTGCTTCATCATTTGCGTCATAGATTGATCCCGGCCTCAGCCCATCACCTAGTGAAAAAGAGATATCATATTTGTTCATTATCTCACATATTTCTTCAAAATTGGTATAGAGAAAACTTTCTTTATGGTGAGATAAGCACCATTTAGCCATAATCGATCCACCCCGGGAAACAATACCTGTTCGCCTCTTCACAGTCATTGGTATAAATCTCAGCAGAACACCCGCGTGAATAGTAAAATAATCCACCCCCTGTTCCGCTTGCTCTATTAATGTATCCCTGTAAACTTCCCAATTTAAATCTTCAGGTTTTCCTTTAACTTTCTCAAGTGCTTGATAGATTGGAACAGTACCTACTGGTACAGGGCTATTGCGTATAATCCATTCTCTCGTCTGATGTATATTCTTGCCAGTTGATAAATCCATAATAGTATCTGCTCCCCATCTGCATGACCAGACCGCTTTCTCCACTTCCTCGTCAATACTTGAAGTTACAGCAGAATTACCGATATTTGCATTAATTTTAACTAAAAAGTTCGATCCAATTATCATTGGTTCCGCCTCAGGATGATTAACGTTTGATGGTATGATTGCCCTACCCGATGCGACTTCCGATCTGACAAACTCAGGAGTGATGAAATCTGTAGGAAGCTGAGAGTTAAATTGTTCTCCAGGATGGCTAAACAAAAGATTGTCTTTGATAGAATGAAGTCTATCCAATTTTTGATTCTCCCGTATTGCGACATATTCCATCTCAGGGGTTACGATTCCTTTTTTGGCATAATGCATTTGAGTGACGATATTTCCTTCTTTAGCAATTAAAGGTTTTCTGTTTAAAAATTTTATGGGAATCAGCTTATCTCCTGACCTAGTTTGGTTTGCAAACAAAGAAGAGAAACCATCTGCAAATTTCACATCGTTTCTATCCAAAGCCCATTTTTCTTTAATTTTAGGGAGTCCTCTTGTTACATCAATTTCAATCTTAGAATCGGTATAAGGACCACTGGTATCATAAGTAGTGTAGGAAGTATTAGAGTGCTTTGGGTTTGAAGAATAAAAATTCTCAGATTCGGCGATTCGGATTTCTCTCATCGCCACTTTTACCGACTTGTTTATATCGCCTTGAACATAGACCTTCCTCGAATTAGGGAATGGCTCTCTAGAAACAGACCCCTTACCCTGATAAAGCCGGCTATTTTTCTTCACCATTTTTTACCTACTAGATTCTACCACATATTTGAACATTTAAGAGATTTTGAAAATAATTACCTGTAAGGTTAAAAAGTCTATGAAATATTTTATGGGAATTGAAACATCTTGTGATGAGACTAGTGTTGCAATATTGGATAACGCTAATAACGTTCTATCCAACGTAACTTTCAGTCAGGTTAATATTCATAAAGATTTCGGCGGTGTCGTACCAGAGATAGCATCAAAAAATCATTTAGAAAAAATTATTCCCGTAACAAATCAATCGCTGGAGATTGCTAACAAAACAATTCAGGATATAGATACAATTTGTGTGACAAACGGTCCAGGGCTTCAAAGCTGTCTTATGATCGGGGTCGCAACGGCAAAAACATTAAGTTTGGTGAGCACGGCGAAAGTGTTACCGGTTAATCATTTAGAAGGTCATATCGCATCTTGTTTCATAGAAAATAAAATTGAATTTCCGGCCATCAGTTTAGTAGTTTCTGGAGGACATACCAACATTTATCATCTTGAGGACCAAACTAATTTCAATCTGATTTCTTCGACTCTAGACGACGCAGCAGGTGAGGCTTTTGATAAAGGCGCTAAACTCTTAGGGTTAGGTTATCCTGGTGGGATTGAAATTGATAGAATATCAAAATTGGGGGATAGATGTTTTTACCCCTTCCCCATTGCCAAACTTGGAGATTCCTTAGATTTTAGCTTTAGTGGTTTAAAAACTTCTTTAAAGCACTACCTAGATAAAAATATTAACTGGGAAGGAAATATCAATGATATCGCATCATCTTATCAAGAAGCTATCGTCCAATCTCTTGTTCGTAATATTGCCAAAGCAGTTAGAGAATTTAACATCAAAACTATTCTTGTTTGTGGTGGAGTTGCGTGCAACTCAAGACTCAGGGATGTCGTGCAAGAGAATTTATCCAAATACAAAATTGTGTTTCCGTCCAACGAGTACTGTACCGATAATGGGGCCATGATTGCAATGAGGGGGATTCAAAAAATCGCTGCCAATAAAGCCGAATTCTCTCTTGATTTTCCAGTCTTTAGTACTACGAGAAGAAAAAGGAAGAGTTAGTTTAACTTGGGATTAACAAAATCAAAATCGTCTATGCTAATGCCTTTCGATTCGAGTAAATTGAAAATTTCTTTAGGGACAACTTTGATAAACTTGGATGTAAAATTTTTAAAATTATCAAGAATTCTTTCAGCTTTTCTACTTTTTGTTAAACTATAATGTTCGCTCAAAGAATTTTCTATTTTTTTAATATCTTTGGAATTAACTTTTTCAATAAAGACCATGTCATGATTAATTTGATGTTCTATGTTTTTATTCTCAACCAAAATATAGGCCAAACCTCCTGACATACCGGCACCTAAATTTTTGCCCACTGGTCCAAAAATATAAACTTCTCCACCAGTCATGTATTCACAAGCATGGTCTCCCACTCCTTCAACTACAGCAACAGCTCCGCTATTTCTAACACAAAACCTTTCTCCTGCATAACCCGCAGCATAGAAGCGACCCCCTGTAGCTCCATATAAGACTGTATTTCCAACTATAGAGTTGCCTTCCGTCAAATAATTAGATTCTCTATCGGGATAGATAACGATTTTTCCTCCATGCATTGATTTTCCTACATAGTCATTAGCCTCTCCCTCGAGAGAGATTGACACTCCATTGATTAAATATCCTCCGAAGCTTTGTCCAGCAATACCTTTAAAATTAACTTTTATAGTTTCTGCCGGTAGTCCTCTATCGCCATATTTTTTAGCTATAGCTCCAGACAAAATAGCACCCACGGTTCTATCAGTATTTCGAATAGGCAAATCAACAGATTTCTTTTGCAACTTATCGATACTCGATTCACAAAGATCAAGTATCTTATAATCAATTGGCTCTTCGTCTCTACTGTTTCTACTTAAAGTTCTTCTTCTCGGCTTAGTATTTGATGGATCCGGGTCTGCTATAAGTTTCGATAAATCTATATTATTCGTTTTTTGGAAATCTATATTAGATTTAATCTTTATTAGTTCGGTTCTACCAATAATCTCATCAATTGATCGCACCCCAATCTTAGACAAAATTTCTCTTACATCGTTAGCTATAGCATAAAGATAGTTGACAGCCTCATCGGGAACACCAGGAAATTTTTTTCTCAATTCGGGTTTTTGAGATGCGATACCAACGGGACATGTATTTAGATGACACTGTCGGGCCATTACACAACCTAAAGCTACAAGGACTGATGTTCCAAAGCCGTATTCATCCGCTCCCAATATTGCTGCAACAACAATATCGAAACCTCTCTGGAATCCCCCATCTACGCTAATCCCTACTCGTCCCCTCAAATCATTCATAACTAAAACCTGTTGTGTTTCTGCTAAACCCATCTCCCAAGGGATGCCTGCGTGTTTAATTGACCCCAATGGAGAAGCTCCTGTCCCCCCTTCGCTTCCACTTATTTGTACATAATCCGCATATCCTTTCGCAACACCCGCGGCTACCGTTCCCACACCAACTTCTGAAACTAGCTTAACGCTTACTCGAGCACTTGTGTTCGCATGTTTTAAATCGTAAATAAGCTGTGCTAAATCTTCTATGCTATATATATCATGATGTGGAGGTGGTGAGATTAAACCTACTCCGGGAATCGAGAATCTTTGTGATGCTATTTCCTCACTGACTTTTGGCCCGGGAATTTGACCTCCTTCGCCTGGCTTTGCTCCCTGCGCCATTTTTATTTCAATTATTTCTGCTGAAGCTAAATACTCCGGGGTTACACCGAATCTTCCTGAAGCAACTTGTTTTATAGCGCTGTTTCTCCAGCTTCCATCTTCGTCTCTTGTAAATCTACTTGAATTTTCTCCACCTTCTCCACTATTGCTTTTTCCACCAATCTTATTCGCCGCAATTGCAACCGCTTCGTGGGCCTCAGTGCTTAATGCCCCATGAGACATAGCTCCCGTTCGAAATCTTTTTAGTATGTCCTCAACTTTTTCTACTTCATCAATGGATATCTCTCCCAATGATTTAAATTCAAATAAATCCCTAATCATTGACGGGGGTCTGTTCTCATGTAGGGATACAAAGTTCTTATAGTCATCATGAGATGAAGTTTGTGATACCTTTCTTATAGCTTGAAATATCAAAGGATTGAAGAAGTGGTACTCTCCATCTTTTCTGAAACGATATATGCCTTCTTCTTTAAGTTTTTCCTCGGTTTTTGCTTTAAATGCATTAGAGTGAAAAATCAAAGTATCAGTTTCGAAATTACTTATTGAAACCCCTCCTATTCGACTAACTGTTCCAGGAAAATACGTATTTGTTGTTTCTGTATCAATCCCTACTATTTCAAAAATCTGCGATCCGGTATAGCTTGCTACAGTGCTAATGCCCATTTTAGACATAATCTTCAATACTCCTCGTTCGAGAGCTAATTTGTAACTCGATAAAGGATCCCCAGTGTTTTCATCAAATTTTTTCATCCAATCTTCCACGCTTGCAAAAGCAAGATAAGGGTTTACGCACGATGCTCCATAGCCCAATAAACAACAAACCTGATGGTCCTCTCTAACTTCACCAGATTCAACAACAATCGAGACCTTCATTCTTTTGCCTTGAGAAATTAATTCATGATGGATTGCGCTAACTGCAAGCATAATAGGAATCGGAGCCTTAGTTTTGGATACTTTTTTATCAGACAAGAGAAGAACCTTCGACCCCTTGTCCACTTCTTTGATAGATTTCTTTACAATCTTTTCTACCGAAGATTTGAGATCATTTTTTTTGGATACAGAGAATAAAGTATCTATAATAGAAGTTTTAAATTTCTTTGATTTAAGAGTTCTAATCCAACTTGCTTCTTTGTCCGTAATTATTGGAGAATCAAAATAGAAAAATTCTTCTTTGGAATTAATAGAATCAAAAAAACTGGTTTTATCTCCCATAAGAACCCTTAAAGACATCACGCTTTCTTCTCGATACGGGTCTATTGGGGGATTTGTAACTTGTGCAAATCTTTGTTTAAAATAAGAAAATACTGACTTGGGTTTTGATGACAAGGCAGATATGGGAGTATCATCCCCCATGGATCCAATTGGCTCTTTTCCTGTCAAACTCATTGGCTCTACCAACTTTTCTAAATCTTCCAAGGAATAGCCAAATACCTTTTGTAAAGTTAATATCTGATTCTCGGGCATGTTAGAGGGATTCTCTTTCGATGGATTTTGTGATGAGATTATATCTGATATTCTATGAAATTTCTCAGATGTCCACTTCGTGTAATCAAAAGATTTTGAAAGATGATTTTTAATCTCATTATCAAAGAGGAGAACTTTGCTTTGCGTGTCTACAGCTAAAATCTTTCCGGGACCTACACGACCAGATCTTAGTACCTCTCTTGGGGGGACATCAACTATACCTATCTCGGAGCCCAAAATTATCAAATTATCCTTCGTAATATGATAACGAATTGGTCTTAAGCCATTCCTATCAAGAGCTGCGCCAACATATCTTCCATCGGTAAACACGATTGCCGCGGGTCCATCCCAGGGTTCTGTAATACACGAACTATATTCATAAAAAGATTTTAATTCATTACTCACACTGGGGTCTTTTTCATATGCTTCAGGTACAAGCATGCAAACGGATTGTAAGATATCTCTACCAGATAAGGTTAAAAGCTCTAATGCGCTATCCAAATCAGAGGAATCGCTTCCATTGGGAGCAATAAAGGGTTTAATCATGTCAATATCTTTACCCCACACTTTGGACGTAGCAGAGTCTTCTCTCGCTTTCATCCAATTCTTGTTCCCCATTAAAGTATTGATTTCCCCATTATGCCCAATCCGCCTATATGGATGTGCCAACTTCCAATCAGGAAAGGTATTTGTACTATATCGCTGATGGAATACAGCTATGCTTGTCTTAAAATTTGGGTTTCTCAAATCAAGATAGAATTGATCAAGTTGATGTGCTATCAACATACCCTTATAACAAATAGTTCTCGAGGAAAACGAGCAACAATAGAGATTTTGGATACCATCTCTTAGAGCTTTATTGTCGATAATCTTTCTTGTTAAAAAAAGATCTCTTTCGAATTTGTCCTGATTAGCCAGCTTTTTAGGAGAGACAAAGAACTGATATATAGCAGGAAGTGCATCTAGTGCTTTTTCCCCTAAAACTGAAGAATCAATTGGAACTTCTCTAATCGCCAAAAGTAATAGTCCTTTTTTTGAAATGCTATCTTTAATTATTTCAAGACTTTTGTGATGGCTAATTGCAGCTTCTTGGGGCATAAAGAACATGCCAACACCCAAATTTCCAAGAGAAATATTGTTAATATTATTAGCTGACAGAAATTCATCAAAAAGCTCCAATGGCAATTGAGTTAAAAGGCCAGCTCCATCACCAGTCTTTTGATCACTTCCAGTAGCACCCCTATGGGTTAGGTTAATAACCGCTTGAATGGCCCTTTTTAGCACTTTATTTGTTCTTGTACCATCAATACCTGCAACAAAGCCAACACCGCAAGAATCATGTTCAAACTCTTTTTCGTACAATAATCTATTTTTTTTCATCATTTCCTATAAATTTCAAGTAGAAAGTATTATATAGTTGCGCTATGTAACTATCAAATTCAATACCTTTTAAAAATTAGCGATATCCATGGTTTTTGTATAAATTTTGAATATAAAGCTAATCGATTTTGATTTCCAAGATTGATAAACTTTTTTTCCTTTTCACAGTTAAAACCTGAAATAATAAGATGCCCATTTGGCTTAACTAGATTTGAGATTGTTTTAAAATTGCCAGGTATAAAATTGCCAGAGATGTTCACCGCGACCAGATTGAATTGACAGTCTAATAGGTGAATCTCTTCGTCTGTTAAAGATACGGCTAGAGGAAGGTGTCCAAAATTTGATAAAATATTCTGTCTTGCTTCCAGCAATACATACGGATCAATATCAATTGATTTTATTTCTTTATACTTTAATTTCAATAGAAGGATGGTGATGATGCCCGATCCACAGCCTAGATCTAATGCGGTCGAATTCTTTTCTTTTTTTTTATCAATCGACATTATGGCATCTATGGTTAATTTTGTAGTTAGATGATTCGAACCAAATGACGACCCTTTGTTGAGAAAAATCGTTATTGTTTCTTTCGAGTCTGTTGAATCAATTGTAACTTCTAAATCTTGTGGTCTTTCCTCAATATAAGGCTCAAAGGTTTTCATATATTTAAAATTACATTAATATAATATTTTGAGAATGAAAAAAAATATTCCGGTAGTATTAAGCATCGCTGGATCAGATTCGGGTGGTGGCGCAGGAATCCAAGCTGACATAAAAACGCTAAATACAATGAAAGTTTTTGCTGCAACCGCAATTACTTGTATAACAGCTCAAAACACTAAAGAAATAAGGAAAATCAGTAAGGTGTCGGCAAATCTTGTTGAAGAGCAAATATTATCAGTTAAAGAAGATTTTGAAATATCAGCTGTAAAGATAGGAATGCTATACGATAAAGAGATAATGCTAAGAGTAAGTAGATGTATAAAACTACTGAAAGATATACCAATAATAATTGACCCTGTAATGATATCCAAATCGGGTGATTATTTATTAAAACCTTCAGCGATAAACTTCTTCAAAAAGGAAATCCTTCCTAAGGCATGGCTGGTAACACCCAATTTGCATGAAGCATTAAATTTATCCGGGATGCAAAGCATCGAAGATGAAAAAGATATTCGAAATTGTTGTGTAAAATTAAGGCAATTTGGGGCAAAGAATATTTTAATTAAAGGCGGTCATTTGAAGCATACAAAAGAAATCGTAGATTATTTATTTCATAATAACAGGATATACAAATTTACTTCACGTAGATACGATACAAAGAATACGCATGGTACGGGCTGTACCCTGTCCGCTGCAATTTCTGGTAATATAGCTAAAGGTATGCATTTAATTAAGGCGACAAAAGAGGCCAAAAAATTTGTCGATAAGGCAATAAGAAATTCCCTAAGAATTGGCAGTGGCCATGGTCCACTGAATCATTTTCCATAAGGAGATAGATATGAGTTACGAATTAATAGACGGGAAATTAGTTGCAAGCAAAATAAGAGAAGAGATTAAAGACCGAGTTGCGGAGATTAAGAATAAGCACTCAAAAATTCCTGGATTAGCGGCAATTCTTGTTGGAGATGATCCCGCCTCAGAAATATATGTTAGGAACAAGAGGAAGGCGTGTGAAGATGTCGGAATATATTCAGAAGAACACAAACTTTCGGGCGATATAGCACAGGAAGATTTGCTAAAATTAATTAATCATCTTAACGGCGATGAGAACATCAATGGAATTTTAGTTCAACTTCCACTGCCAAAACATATTGACGACTCTACGGTTTTAAACTCAGTCTCACCAGAAAAAGATGTTGACGGATTCCATCCTATTAATGCAGGTCTTTTGTTCGAAGGTAAACCTAGATTTATCGCTTGCACACCCCATGGAATAATCAAAATGCTGGAATTTTACAATATAGACATCGAGGGAAAAAATGCAGTTGTTTTAGGGAGAAGTAATATTGTGGGTAAACCAGCTTCGATGTTACTTCTTCAAAAAAATGCAACTGTTACAATTTGTCATTCAAGAACAAGAAATTTAGATAAAATCTTAAAATCAGCCGATTTGATAGTTGCTGCTATAGGAAGGGCTAAGTTTGTCACACCTAAAATGGTTAAAGAGGGTTCTGTAATTATCGATGTAGGTATCAATAGGCTTGACGATGGAAAATTGGTGGGTGATGTAGATTTTGAAAATGTAAAAGATATCTCGAGCTATATAACACCAGTACCAGGCGGTGTAGGGCCAATGACAATAACCATGCTTTTGTGGAATACGGTATCATCTCTAGAGCAATCAGTTAGTTAGATGCTTCACGATATAATTACCATCTTTATCGTTCCCATCAAAAAGTAACCTAACTGATGGATGACTGAATGGTTCTTTGGAATTATCACGTTCCAAATTCTGCTGAGAAACGTATGCGATGTAAGTAGTTTTATCATCATTCTCCGCCAAAAGATGATAAAAGGGTTGATTTTTGTCTGGTCGTCTGTCTTCAGGAATCCTTAGATACCACTCTTCATTATTATTGAAAGTGGGATCAACATCGAAAATGATTCCCCTAAAAAAGAATTTCTTATGCTTTACAACTTGTCCTAGTTTAAACTTAGCTACATCTTGGACCATAAAAGGAAGGATATCTCCTCACCGTATTTTTTCAATATCAACATTTTCCAGTTTAGAGATTCTCTGATTCGATAAATTTTTAGAAATCTCCATCAAAGATTTATTTAGGATAGGGTGTACAAATGCAGGGTTTAAATCCATAATGGGAAAAATAACGAACGCTCTTTTATGAGCTCTTGGGTGTGGGACTTGAATTCTAACCTCGTCCAAAATTATAGAATTATAAAATATAATATCTATATCTATTATTCGTGGCTTGTTCAACTCAGATAAAACCCTGCCCATTTCGCTTTCTATTTTTTTTAACTTCTCAATAAGTTCTAGCGGGGGGAAATTTGTCTGTACTTCAATTGCAATGTTAAGAAAATTGTCCTGCTTCTGAACGTTTAAAGGTTCGGTTTCGTAAACACTCGATATAGAGTCGATTGTCACAATACTGCTAAGGCGAGAGATAGCATTTTTAAGATTTTCAATCTTGTTTCCAAGATTTGTCCCGATTGATAGATAAACTAGATTCATTGTTTTATTGTAATTTATTTTTTTGACTTGTTAATTGTTTCTGTTTATCTTCACATTATGGCTCGGAAATTAAAAAAACTTTCAATCGCTGAAACAAAAAAATTAGCTCCAACATGGAGTGTAAAAAGGAATCAATTATATAAGAAGTTTATTTTTTCAAACTTTTCGGATGCTATGGCATTTATAGTTCAAATTGGGATAGAAGCCGAAAAGCTTAATCATCATCCAGCAATAAATAACATATATAACAAGGTAGAAATTTATTTATCTACACACAACGTTGGTGCTATTACAAAACTAGATATACAATTGGCTAACAACATTGATGATCTCTAAGTAATTTTATAATTGTCATCATCAACATCAATTACTTCATCTTCTTCATGGCTATCATTAACTTGATCGCTTTTGGTAACAACCAATTTCCTATATGTTCTAAACAGAAAATATACTAACAGTAGAGCTCCGAAGCCAATACCAAAAACAATAAAGAGCGCTATTAATATAATTGTGCTTAGCACAGAGGAAATAGTTAGTTTTACATTCTTAAACATTCTTAATCATTTTCTTTGTTTTCGTTTTTGTTGCCTTTTCTGCTTTTTTAGTTTTCTTCTTTTCACTTTTTCTTTTCCTGCAATTACCTTATCCAGATTCTTTTTAGGAGCATTATCATTCTTTGGCTCCTCACCGTCAGAATCTATTATAGAAGTATCATCTGAATAGTTTACTTTATCTGTCTGATTTTTCTCTCTTTCAAGCTCATCAATCTCCTCAGATGAAATAGGTTCCACTTCAAAGAATCTTTTTAGTGCTTCGAAATTAAATCTCTCTAACATCATTTGAAACATTTCAAATCCTTCTCTTTTGTATTCATCCAATGGTCTCTTTTGTCCATAAGCCCTAAGGCCAACACTTTCTCGAAGATAATCCATATTAAGCAAGTGGTCCTTCCATGCCATATCCAGAGTTGTGATTAAAATAAATTTGGATATCGGTTGATACAAAGTGGCGAGAGAGGATATTTTTTCTTCAATTTTATTTTGTATTTTTTCTTCAAGGACATCTAAAGTATCGAAATCGCCTTCAAGATTAAAAGCAAGTTGATTTTTAATGAATTCTTTATCAATATCCGATAATGTTCTTGATTCCTGCACGTTGCTTCCCAGGCTTTCAAGTATTTTTCCCAGAATCTCATCCAGAATCTCAGAAGAAGCTTCCTCCTTTAAAAGTTTATTCCTAATACCGTAGACAACGTCTCTTTGTTGACTTTGAACATCATCATATTCAATTAAATGTTTTCTAATCTCATAGTTTCTAGTTTCCACCTTTTTTTGAGCACCTTCTAGAGAACCTGTAATCATCTTGTGCTCTATCGGTTCACCTTCTTTCCAACCTAATTTTGTCATCATAGAAGCCATCTTTTCCGATCCGAAGAGTCTCATCAAGTCATCATCCATCGATACAAAAAATTGACTGATGCCCGGATCACCCTGCCTTCCAGATCTACCCCGCAGCTGGTTGTCAATCCTTCTTGATTCATGTCGTTCACTACCTAGCACCACAAGGCCACCAAGAGCCAGGATTTTTTCTTTCTCTG